>CANFUJ010000086.1 GCA_947450165.1 Chitinophagaceae bacterium | reverse complement strand
TAAATTACAGAAAATGTGGAAATTACGGTTTCACGTTAAGCAACACGTGTTATTTGATCGTTAGAAAGTATATATTTTTGACCTGTTTCGATACATATCGCTTCTCCATGGTTAAATTGAAGCTTCTGCCCGTTTTCACTCATCCAACCTGTTTGTATGGCTGGGTTCCCGACCATTAAAGCGTAGGGTTTTACTGATTTTGTTACCACCGCGCCTGCACCAATGAACGAATACGCCCCAATTTCATTTCCACAAACTATCGTTGCATTTGCACCAATTGTGGCCCCTTTTCTAATTATGGTAGATTTAAATTCTGCTTTTCGACTAACCGCACTTCGTGGATTTATTACATTGGTCAATACAACGCTTGGGCCTAAAAAAACATCGTCTTCACAAACAACCCCTTCATAAACACTTACATTATTTTGTATGCGAACGTTTTCACCCAAAATTACATTGGGACCAATCATTACATTTTGTCCGAGATTACAATTCTTACCCATTACAGCACCAGGCATAATATGGGAAAAATGCCAGACTTTGGTTCCATCGCCAATTTGACAACCCTCGTCAATTACAGCAGTAGGATGTGCAAAAAACGACATGTTATACCAATTTAGATGTTAATTAATATTGAGTTTGTGCTCGGATGCTGAGCTTATTGAGAAACTTTTCTAAGATATTCGCCGTATCCGCTTTTTTGTAAGTTTGTTGCCAATTTTTCAAGTTGCTCTTTTGAAATAAAGCCCATTCTCCAAGCAATTTCTTCTGGACAACCCACTTTCAATCCTTGTCTTTTTTCTATTACACGTACATACTCACTGGCATCATTCAACGAATCAAATGTTCCTGTATCCAACCAAGCAAATCCACGATTTAACGTAACTACTTTAAGTTGCTTTTTTTCCATGTACACACGATTTACGTCTGTAATTTCATATTCCCCTCTCGGACTTGGAGCAATGTTTTTTGCTATTTCAACTACTTCATTATTGTAAAAATATAAACCTGGCACAGCATAATTGCTTTTAGGTTGTGTTGGTTTTTCTTCAATACTCAAAGCATTAAATTCAGCGTCAAACTCAACAACACCATATCTTTCAGGGTCGCTAACCGGATAAGCAAAAATCACAGCTCCAGAAGGATCTGCCGCATCTTGAAGCATTTTACTAAATCCACTGCCATAAAAAATATTATCTCCCAATACCAAAGCAACACTATCTTTTCCAATAAATTTTTCGCCAATTACAAAAGCTTGTGCAAGTCCATTGGGAACTTCTTGCTTCTCATAAGAAATATTACATCCCCATTGTGAGCCATCGCCAAGTAAACGCATAAACTGCGACTGATCATCGGGAGTAGTAATGATTAAAATATCTTTTATACCAGCAAGCATCAACGTACTCAACGGATAATAAATCATTGGCTTATCATAAATCGGCATCAATTGTTTGCTAATGCCCATTGTAATTGGGTAAAGTCTTGTACCCGACCCACCCGCTAAAATGATTCCCTTCATAATTTATTTTTTAATGTTTTACGTCTTATTTAAGATGCTCATTATGCACCATACATCCCCTCATAATATTTTTGATAAGCACCACTAGTAACATTGGTTAACCATTCTGTGTTTGCTAAGTACCAATCAATGGTTTTTGATAGTCCTTCTTCAAATTGCAAAGAAGGCATCCAACCCAATTCCTCTTTTAATTTAGTAGCGTCAATGGCATATCTCATATCATGTCCAGCTCTATCGGTTACATAAGTGAGTAACTTTTCGTTTGTACCTGGCGCTCTATTTAATTTAACATCCATTTGCTTACATAATTCTTTAACCAACGCAATATTGGTCCATTCGTTATGACCGCCGATGTTATACGTTTCGCCAATTTTTCCATGATGAAAAATAGTGTCGATAGCACTTACGTGGTCTTCAACAAAAAGCCAATCGCGCACATTTTCCCCTTTTCCGTAAATAGGAAGTGGCTTGTTGTTGATGATATTATGAATACAAAGCGGAATCAATTTTTCAGGAAAATGAAAAGGCCCGTAATTATTTGAGCAGTTAGATATTTTTATAGGCAGTTTATAGGTGTGGTGATATGCACGTACAAAATGATCGGAAGAAGCTTTTGAAGCAGAATATGGACTGCGCGGATCATAAGCAGTATCCTCCACAAAAAATCCAGTTTCACCCAATGAACCATAAACCTCATCTGTAGAAATATGGTAAAACAATTTTCCTTCCATATTATTTTTCCAAAATTCTTTCGCGGCCTGTAATAAAGTAACCGTTCCAATTACATTGGTTCTAACAAAAGAAAGCGGGTCTGTAATCGAACGATCAACATGACTTTCAGCAGCACAATGTAAAATTGAAGTGAACTGATATTTTTCAAATAAAGATTGTAACAGCTGTTCGTCGCAAATGTCCCCTTTCACAAATGTATAATTGGGCGCGTTTTCTATATCTTTTAGATTTTCAAGATTACCTGCGTAGGTAAGCTTGTCTAAGTTTACAATTTGATATTGCGGGTATTTGTTTACAAATAATCTGGTTAAATGAGATCCAATGAAACCAGCCCCACCAGTTATTAAAATATTTGACATCAATTATGGTTTTTTAAAAAAATTCTATTTTTTGTTTGATTTTGTTCGTAATTAAAACAAATTTCAAAATTGCTTTATTATGAAACGCAAAAATAAAGATTAGTTTAGTATTTTTGAGATTATTACAAATTTGATTTTTTGAAAATATTATTTCTTACATCTGCTCCAAAAAATATTTCTCCCAGTCAGAGATTTAGATTTGAGCAATATATTGGGCTTGAGGATTTCAGAGATATTACTTGTACTGTAAAATCTTTTTATAGTGATAGCGCGTGGAGTGTTTTACACAAAAACAACTATCAATTTAGAAAGTCGGTTGGTATCCTTTCTGGTTTTTTAAGAAGATGGTTAATGATTTTAACCGTTTTTAAGTATGACTTTGTGTATATACATAGAGAAGTAACCCCTATTGGCCCACCAATTTTTGAATGGATTATTGCAAAAATCTTCAAAAAGAAAATAATTTTCGATTTCGATGACTCTATTTGGGTAAAAATAGCTTCAGTAGCTAACCCAAAAGTAGCTAGTTTGAAATGCTCTTGGAAAGTAGCCAATATTTGTAAATACAGTAAAACAGTAAGTGTGGGGAATGATTTTCTTGCTGAATATGCTAGAAAATATTGCAACGACGTTAGGATTATACCAACAGTTGTTAATACAGATTCTTACCACAATAAGTTAAAAAATCAAGAAGAGAACAATTTTACTATAGGTTGGACAGGTACTTATACAAATTTGTATAACCTACAACTTATCAAAAATGTGATTTTTGAGCTGCAAAAAAAATACAGTTTCAATTTTCTAATTATTGCCAATAGAGACCCAATGTTGGAAAAGGTAAAATATACCTACAAAAAATGGGAGTTGGCCACAGAAATTGAAGACTTACTTCAAATGCACATTGGAATAATGCCATTGATTAACTCCGAAGTTGAGCTTGGTAAATGCGCATTCAAAGCCATTCAATACATGAGTTTAGGCATTCCGCCAGTAGTTAGTCCGGTTGGCGCTAACAAAAAAGTAGTTATTGATGGCGAAAATGGATATTGGGCAAACGATGAAAAAGAATGGTATGATAATTTAGAAAAATTAATTACCAATCATCAATTACGCACCGAAATGGGTACCAAGGCCCGTAATAGAATTATTGCCAATTATTCAGTAGAAGCAAACAAAGAAAAGTTTTTGAAATTATTTTCTTGATATATTTTTTCAGGAAATAGCATTTTAAATATTTCAAAAAATGGAAATTTAAAATAAATGAAAAAATTTTTTAAAAGCTTTTTCTCTTTAGGTTTAATCCAAGTATTTGGACTATTAACTCCATTAATTTTAACGCCTTACATCATTCATAAAGTTGGTTTGTCTGTTTTTGGTATTATTGCCACCGCTCAGAGCATTGTTGTATTTTTCAACCTAATTACAGAATTTGGATTTAATACAACTACCGTTAGGAATCTATCACAACAAAAAAATAATCATGAAGCATCTGAAAAAATTGTCACAACAGTTTTTTACCTAAAGCTTATTTTATTGTTCATAGCTTTTGCTGTTTACTTTCCAATGATTTATTGGGTGCCAAATTTTAAAAATCATTTCGGCATTTTTTTATGTAGCTTTTCAATGGTAATTGGACAAACGTTGCTTCCAATTTGGTATTATCAGGGTACCGAAAAAATAAGCAAGACCACAATGCCTATTCTTATTTTTAAATTATTGAGTGTTGTACTTATATTTATTTATATACAAAAACCAGAAGACGCGTTGTATGTAAATCTGATTTATGGTTTTTGTAATCTTTGTGCTGGTGTTTATTTATACATCAATATTTTTAAAAACTACAATTTCTCATTGAAGCATTTGTATTTTTCAAATATTGTAAATGAACTTAAAGAGAATATGGCGATGTTTTTATCTAATGTGAGTATTGTAGCTTACGCCAATTCAACGATTATCATTTTAAGTTTTTTTATTTCACCTGTAGCCTTAGGTATTTATGGGGTGATTGACAAAATTTTACAACTGATGAAATCTGTGCTTGTGCTGGTTCACAATTCGGTTTACCCTATGATTTGTAATATCATCAAATTTGAAAAAGAAACCTTGATTGGTTTTTTAAAGAAGATATATTTTAGCTTATGGATCTTGGTATTTTCAGGAGCTGTTTTTCTTTATTTTTTTCCGAATTTAATTTTAAGCTATTTCATTCACGACCCAAATGAAGGCTCAAATTATTTAAAGTATCTTGGTTTTTTAATTTTTATTGTTAGCCTTAATATGCCTTTCAACCAAAGTTTGTTGGCATTAAAAAAAGATTGGTTGGTTTTAAGAGTTGTGTTTTTTAGCTCCATTATTAGTTTACTATTGAATTTTTTGATAGTTCCCAAATACGGCGTAAAGGGTTCTATTATAACAATGTTCGTTACAGAAACAATTGTTACCTGTTCATTTATTTATTGTTTTTTAAAAACAGATTTAATTAAAATTCAAAAGTAAATTCAGTATGAAAATTTGCTCGGTTACCATTTTATTTAATCCAGAAGAATCTGTAAAATTTAATGTGGCCAGTTATTTACATGCTGTTGAATTGGCGTACATCATAGACAACACGGATAGTTTAGCAACAAAAAATCTTGATTTATTTGATGGGATAAAAGGAGCAGAAAAAATTGTATTAATAAAAAACGAAACCAATTTAGGTATTGGGAAATCTTTAAACATCGCATTTCAAATGGCTGTAGATGCAGGATTTGATTGGATGTTGACTATGGATCAGGATTCTAGCTTTAGTGGAAATGCTTTTTTTGAATTGGCAGCAACAAAATTTAACGACAACAATATTGGAATAATTGGTGCATCAGCACATCAAAATATGCCTTTTAAAAATGCTTTTGATGGAGATTTCAACAGCAATCTTTTTTTGATCACTTCAGGAAATTTAGTTCAAGTAAATGCTTGGCAAAAAGTTGGTGGCTATAATGAAAAATTATTCATTGATGAAGTAGATACGGATTTTTGTTTGAGGTTACAGAAAATGAAATTCAACGTTTTAAGTACAAAAGAAAATTATCTGGAACATAAATTAGGCAACACCTTCAATGTAAAAATTCAATTAACAAAAAAAGTTTGGCCAATAGGTATTCACGCTCCGTTTAGAATGTATTACATGACAAGGAATGGGTTGTATATGATTAAGCAATATGCATTTACCCATCCTAAATATGCGCTCTATCGATTAAAAAGTTTAGTAGCTAAGTTTTCATTTATCGTATTTTTTTACCCCAATAAATCAAGTTATTTTAAAAATTTTTTTAGTGGCGTCAAAGATTTTATGGTATCAAGGTTTGGGAGGATTTAGAGGTTTCAGACGTTCAAAAGGTTCAATGAGTTCAATAGGTTGGCGATTCGATAGAAGATTATGTGCTTTCTTTTTGCATATTCTTGCTATCTAGGATATAATAAATTTCAATTCAATTATGGGTGAAAGAATATCGTAAGGAAAATTCATCTTTCAACGCCAAAAAAATCTAATAAGATAATATCTCTTCAAATGTAACAATGCTTTCAACTTTTTGAACCTTTTGAACTTATTGAACCTTTGAAACTTTTTTACACAACATCCAATATCCCTTTACCAAATTCTTCGTTTCTTTCAAATTTCCTTTTATTGATAATTGTAAAAACCGCATCAAAAATTCTATGGTGTAAGTGAAAAATGCTACAGTAAAAAAGCCAAACTTGCTAAAATGCTTTTTCGCATACTTTAACCTACTACTCAAACTTAAAAATAATCGAAAAGCTTTTACCGATTCAGTAGTGCCCATGCCAGTATGTATGGCTTGAATACCTGAATGGTAAAATGATTTCCCCCCTGCTTTTTTTAAACTCAATGAAAAATCCAACTCTTCAAAATAAACAAAAAAGCGCTCGTCAAAATATCCAGCTTTTTCAAATACTGATTTTCGCATAAACATATATGCGCCCATTACCTGATCTACAAATCGGCTTTCCTTATGATCCCAATCTGTCATTAAAGTGGGTGGATGAAATAGTTTTGGCCATATTTTCGAAAGCCCGAGCGAATGAAATACAAAATTTATGGGCTTTGGAAATCTTGCACATGTTGGCGTTATCTGATTTGATTCGTTCAACAATTGACATCCTAAAACATCAGCGTCATTGTGGGTTTCCATGTAATCAAAACTTGCAGAAACGGTATTGTCCAACAAAACTGCATCTGGATTCAACAACAAAATATAATTGGATTTACTCAGTTTAAATCCTTGGTTACAAGCACGAGCAAAACCTACATTTTCTGCATTTTTTACAACTTGAATTTTATTATTTATTGGCAACAATTGCAAAGAATCATCCGTAGAATTATTGTCGATTATAATTACAGCAGAAATTAAATCAGATTGATTTGAATTAAAAATCGATTCAACACATTTTCTCAAAAAATGATGGCTATTCCAATTGACAATTACAATATCTATCATGCTATTTTTTTTGTGTCAAGAATAGATGTTGATTTCACCCCTAAAGGATTAGGCAAATGCTTATCAAGTAAAAGAAATACTTCTACGTAAATTACAATTTTAAGCCAACTTGAAAAAACGGTAAAGTAGTGATCGCGAAAAAATGATAGCATCAAAGGAAAAAGCAAAAACGAATAATACAAAACATAACGTAATGATTTTGTGTTTGCTGCTTTTAAATAAAGGTAGCTTTGAAGCGCACCTAAAATCATCATGATGAACAAGGCATAGCCTTTCCCAAAATCTTGAATATACGCTCTAAATATAGTGTATACATTTGTTGGATATGGAATGAAAACATATTCATCTGCAATGTCTCTTGCTTTTGATTTGGGCAACAATTGAATATTCTCCGCAAGTTTTACAAAAAATCCGAGCGTGTTATTTCCCGAATAATCTGGTTTTTCTCCTTGGTTGTGTTTATAATCCATTGCATTTAATGGACTTACTAAATATAAACTGGTGTATTCAAAAGAAGATGAAACATTGCTACTTAGTCCATCTTCGGCTGATCCTCCTTTTTCATAAACAATTCCTACAATTGAAAATAAAACCGTAAAAAAAAGCATCATTAAAAATACTTTCTTTATAAAGTTTTTGCTGTTCATAAAATTATTTATGCCCAAGTAAATGGCCAATATCATGAAAAGCGAAGTTCTTCCTGTATAAAAAACAGTGTAAACCATGGCAATTGTGAAACTCAATAGCAATATAAGTCTGTTTTGCATGGTTCTATTTTGTAAAAAAACAAAATAATTAATCGCAAAAATGACAATCGAAAATGAAACCAAATATTTTGTGGGACCGATATCAAGTTCACCATAAATCAATTCAGATCGTATGCCAATAAATATATTGTCTAGATTGGATGCTTTATAAATATTGAAAATAGATTTCAGGTAAAACGGAAGACCAACTATTACAATTACTGTAAAAAAAAGTCGATAAAAAACCCCGATTTGATGTACTGATTTTTCTTTTAATGAATGTTGTTCAATTACATTTTTCAATTGGTGATTAATATATGCAGCACCTAAACTGAAAGCTAAAGTAGCCAATGAAACAAAGAAATAGGTTTCAAATGAAATGGGATATAATTCGGTCAATACAAATTTGCTAACGACAAATTGCATCATAACAATTATTGCCCAAAGCAGCGAGAAAAGTACAGAAGGGTGAAATAATTTTTTTGAAAAATAGTAAAAGTTGATGATAAAAATACCAAATTGAAAGAGAATAAACGTGATAGGAATTAAGATATTATCCATTTCTACTTTCTAAAATAAACAATTGAATTTTTTGAATTATTTATTAAGTCAAAATGAAAAATTTTAAACCCAAAAATTTAACTGTTTTTGACTTTTTACTTTTTACTTTTTACTTTTCATTTTTGTCCAATCTATTTTTTAGAAAGCTAACCCATATAAACAACAATAAAATAGCATTAGCTAAAATGGCAAAAATCAAAGCCATTTTAAGTTTACTGGATTTTATTTTTTCCATCGGATAATCTGCATTATCTATAATTTGTAACAAAGGAATCTTTTTGATGTATTGATATTTGGCCAGCTCTAAATTTTTGAAAAGTTCTTTATATGCTTCTCCATAAGCCGAAATATTATATTGTTGCATTTGCGGCGCAGCAAGTGCTACGGAAAATGCAGGATTTAAATTGGCATCCACATATTGTGCTTTAGACATTAAACTTGATCCAACATTCTTTTTTAAAGAATCTACGCGAAGTTCTAAAACATCAACGGTTTCCTTTTCTTTTCTGCTGGTTATTTCTGTATAAAAAATCCCTGCTTCTTCTACCAATCTATCCGTAAATACTTTTGTAAACTTTTCGTCGTAACTGGTTACTTGGATTTCGTAAATACTCAATTTTTTATCTGGGCGAGTTGGATTAATATCTTCCTTTTCCATTTTTAAATAAATTAAATTGAGTATGCTGTCTTGTAGATAATTCATTTTATCTTTTGTAATGCCCACAGGAAAATCAATTTTAGAGAGCCTTTCCTTTTTCTTCAACGTTTTGCGCAGTCCAGTAATTTCTAAATAATAAGAAGCAAGTGTGTAATTTTTGTTATTGAATTTTTCATTGCTCAACAAAACTTTTTCAATAATTCTTCTGCTCTTCATAATTTCAATGATGTTGTCACCATCAAATAAATTTCCTGATCCACCCAAACCATACCCAAATTGAGAAGCAAGACTAAGCGCTCCAGATAAGCTGTTTTCTGAGTTGCCTGCATCTAAAGCAAAACTGAGTCGGCTTTGAAACTTTGGCTTCGTTAGCATAGCCACAACAAAACCAGTGGTACCGGCTAATACACCGAACGCTACAAATAAGTACCATTTTTTTAATAGTACATTCAAGAAGGATTTTGATTGCATGTTTATAAATTAAATCTAAACTTTTTAAAAATACGAACTTTATCTACAAGAATTATTTTTTCAATGCAGTTAATACCACATTTGAAATAATTCCCATCGCCGAAACCAATAATGCCCATTCGCCAGCACCAATTCTATTTCTGTTTTCCTTATTTTTTTGTGGAACGAAAATTTCTGCTCTACTTGTAATCTTTGGATAGAATTTAAAGCCAAAAAATGATTTTACTGATTTTACTTTTCCATTGGGAAACACAATTAATGTTTTAAGTTTTCTGGCATCGCTGGTATAACCACCTGATTGTTTGATGTAGTATTTTGCCGATTTATTCTTTCTTAATGACAAAATATTTGGATAATAAACTTCACCCGTAATTTTTACCAAATTATTATTTCTACTTACACTTATTAAATCCCCATCTTCTAAATTTAAATTATCAAATTTTGAATTGTCTTTCAATATTTTTTTTAAGTCTATACTAATGGTTTCAAACTCACCATATAATTCATTTTTAAGTTGATCATTTGGTGCAATGCTATCATAATCTAGATTCATTAATCGTTTAAAAAACAATTCACGTTCTGCAATGGTAAATACAGAATTCTTTCTACGTCTGATAATGATTGAAGAGCTATCTGCAGTAGCCTTAAAACCACCCACGCGCTTTAAGATATCGGTTATTTTTTCTCCACTTTTTTGAAGATTATATTTTCCTGGCGTTAGCACCTCACCAACAACCATTACCATTCTTTGATTGATTACTCCTGGCAATACTTTTACATGCACAATGTCAAATGGCATAAGAATAAGTTCTTCGCCTGATTGACTTGTTTTAGATGCGTTAACCGTAAATGTTTCTGTTTCAAAATAATTTAAAGTGTTGGATTCTGATTTTTTCTTTCTTCTTGAAATTTCTATAGTTGTTGAATCACCTAAATCATTTAT
>CANFUJ010000085.1 GCA_947450165.1 Chitinophagaceae bacterium | reverse complement strand
TCTTGAACCTGCTGCCAATAATTATGTAAAAATTCATAATTACTCCAATCAACTGTTGAATCACAGGAATACCGCAGTTTCAAGGCTTAGAAAATATTATCATTCAGACAATTTGCAGGAAAAGCGCTTGACCGCTTTAAAAAAGGCAAATGAACTTCAGATTGAACTCAACAAAGTGTTTGGAAAAAATCCCATGCTGTTTAGTTTATTTATGGATCGTATCCTTTTGTCTGATAGTGATGTATATAATTATTTTCACGAAAATCTTTCAACCTCAAGATCAGTTGAAACTTTTGATGAATACACCTTATTCAGATCTCAGTATCCAATGCTGAAAGCCGAATATTCAAGGCAACAGAATTTATCACTATTGAGAGAACAATTATTTTATGATAATGATGCAGATGTTGAAAGGTTTCTCATTGACAGCGGTATTGATATCGATAAAATTTTCGGAGGGAAATTAAACACCAGCGGATCATCACTAGTTTCTGGTTTAATTAATAAATGGACTTCGGATATTCAGTATGAAAAATTTGGAGAATTGATTAATGCAGGCATGAGTAGAAATACTTTTAATCATTTAATCGAAACCATTATTACAACTATAGAACATCTTAATCTACAAGAGTTTTTAATTGCTCACGTTGAAAAGAAAACACAAAGATTACAGATGGGGCGGGATTCTGAAGAATTCTTGGCTTCTCTTTGTACGAACTACATCAATGATTTTATTGTAAACGTTGGTTTTAATTATATGAGTCGTGAAAGACTAGATGAACTAAGTCAAATAGCCACAACATACAACATCAATATTAATTTATTGACCGAGTCTAAATCATTACCAGATAAAACCGAACTGAAAGAATTTTTTAATGCAGAAAAACCCGCTGAACATTCTTCCACTTCCGATTTTACCTACATGATAAAAAGCTATAATGAGTTTTTAGTAAAAATAAAGCTCGCCATATTAAGCAATTGCGGATTTGTGAATTATGATGTAGAAGCCAATAACCAACTTTCTATACTATTAGAAAAAATGGAAGCATTAAATTTCAATATTGAATAATTTCAGTCATGACAGTAATATATAAAATAGATACTGATAAATACGAGCCGAATTCTCACGGTTCAAATTATTTATATGATCAATTTGATAGAATTCAGAGTTTTCTCAATAAGCAAAATAATGCGTTGTATAACAACCTGCTTGCTAAACCTGTGTTATCAAACAATCAGGTACTTTGGTATGCTAATTTTTCGCAACCGTTTTCACGGATTACGGAACTAAGCCAACAAGAACAGATAGATATTAAGGCAAAATATTGGGAAGTACGTCAACTTATTGACAATGAAATTCAAAAATTATCTTTATCAAAGGACTCCGAAAAACAGAATTGGGGGAATTTATTAAAGGATGTTTTTAATGAAGATGACAATGTGATTTTAAGTGATGGAAAAGATTGGTGTTTGTTGTGGGGATGGAAATTCAGAAACAATAAGGAAAATTATTTGGCACCAGAATTTATGCCTAAAATTTCGACAGCTAATGCAGAAATGCCGATTGGTTCTGTTGAGAATAATAACCCTACGCCAATTGTAACTCAAACCAATATTCCGATAATTACTGAACCTGAAAAAATTCATATTGTTGAAGATGTCTCGTTAAGGAGTGCAAAGGTAAAGCCATCACTTTGGGACCGCATAAAGCGATTTTTAAGAACATTGGTTTATAGAATTTGGGGATTGCTATTGCTCATTATGTTTATTCTCTTTTTAGCATGTTTATTTAAAAAATGTCATAACGATAAAATGGAGAAATCTTGTAGTGAAATGGAGCAGTTGAATCGTAAATTGATTGATGTAGAAAAAAAAGTTCAGGATCGTTGTAATGATAAAAAATGATAAATCAGGAGAAAGTTCATATCGTCAAAACTAACCGAAAAGAAAAATTTTGGTTTCATCACATTCGTGCGGTAAATTATTTTTGCTACCGCTATTGGTGGTTGGTACTATTGGCATTCTTTATTTATTTGATTTTGTGGTTCATCTTTTGTTTCAAAACACCTTATTATAATTGTGCAAATGGTCAATTGGTTTCTCAGACGCTTCAAAGAATCAATGATGGATTAGATAATTGCTGTGATTGTGCAAATAATAATGTAAACCCTGATACAACTTCTAATCCACCATTATATGTACCACGTGAAAACTGTAGAGTTCATTTTAGTGGATTACTAATGGGGGGCGAAAAGGAAAATTTGAATGTTAGTAAAATATACGAGGAAGATGAATGGAGCGAATACGTAGGAGAAGGTGATTATCCTGATAATACAAAAGCATTTCCAAAATCGGTACTATATACATTTGATGGAATAGCAATTGATGCTGGAACTCAACTCATTATTTACAGCGATAAAAATTTTTCTGGAAGAATTTTATTAGACGTTAAAGGACCCAAAATAATAAATAATTCATTGTATCAAACTGATCCAAAATATAATCATTGCAATACTGATGTTTACCCTCCAGCGTTGCAAAAAACTTATCCTCAATCAGTAAGAATATGGAGTAATGGAAATATGCATGATTGGAGTTTTGGGTCCTGTAAAATAATATGTTCAAAGCAGTAATACTAATTTAATGAATGCAATCTCAAACATACGAAAAGAGGTATATCGCTCATGGTGGTATAGATTTTTGCGTGCTGTAAATGGATTTATCTATCGCTATTGGTGGCTTGTTTGGTTGATTTTTATAGCCTATATTATATTTTGGATTTTATTCTGTTTTAATAAAAATTGTGATAATTGTAATATTCAAACACAATTAGAAAGTAGAATTATTGAAGTTCAAAAACAGCTCGATAATTGTTGTGACTGTAAAACTAAAAATTCTAATGTATTACCTCCAAATATCAAACCTTGTGATTATGATGAAAGCATAAGTGGAGGAAAAGGATATAAAGAAATTGTGCATCAACTTGGATCTGATCCAGGATTAGTTGTAATCACTTATGATATGCTTGCAATACCAGATAAAATGGAAGTGTATTACGATAACGTGCTGGTGGCATCTACAACAAATTTTGTTTCTGGTAATGGAAGTCTGAGTTTTTATTACCCGGCAGACTTAGAAAAACAAACCTATTGCAAAGTTATTATGACCGCACCTCAAGATGGTACAGAATGGAGTTACCACATTGGCTGTCCTCGATAATTTAATGTTATGAATGTTATAGACAAAATACCCGTTGCACATTATAAGTCTATTCAGTTTAGAAATGAACTGCTTTGGAAAAGCTATGAACAACTGAATGGTTTTTTATGTAAAAACTTCGATGTTGAGTTCCACGAAATTTTGGCTAAACCATTTGTTTCAGGAGATCATATCAATTGGCATAGTTCTATTGCTGGTGATTTTAAACCACTAGATTCTTTTTCTCTTGCTCAAAAACAAAATAGTTTATTAAAGTATCATACCCTACTCGTAAAAGTTAGAGAAAAAGTTTCTGTACTTAAGCAATCTGCAAATTCAGATAATCAAATTTGGGCAGACATGCTTTCGTTGACATTCAACGAAAAAAATAACATCTTATATTCTTCTGGTTCTAATTTTGTATTGTTATGGGGATTTGAATTCAATAATGAGCAGGAAAATTATATTGATCCAGCACTTCTTGCCTCTCATTTACTTTCACTCGAAACTCAATTACCTTCCCAATTAAATATTGAAAAAGATAATGAACCTGTTTCAGCCGTAAAAGAAACGATAGACCATACAAAATATCAATCGGTTGCTGTTGACAATAATGATCATTTCATTAAAAAAATCATTGTAAGAAGTAATAAAAAACAACAAAGCAAAAATGGTTTTCTGTATAATTTTTGGTGGACGCTAATTTTAATTCCTTTATTGCTTTTTTTCCTTTTTTATGAATTTAATCATTGTGGCTTTTTGCCATCAAAAAATAATGCTGAACTCGAATTAATAAAAATCCTTCCTCAGGATCCTTTAAAACGACCACCCATAGACACTTCAAAACTAATAAAAGGCGATAGTGGACTATCAAAAATTATTTCAAATGTTTTCAATATTGCATTAAAAGATAAAACTAAAGATTTAGGGGAATTTGCTTTAGCGCTAAAAAAATCGTTTCCAGATAGTTTATACAAAATTGTATTCTTTGATACATCAACTTCAAGACTTCAATTTCAATTTCCAGATTCTAATAGAAATCAACTGAAAGAAGATATTAGAGCAAAAATGGAAGACTACGAATTGTTGATTTGGGATGAAAGCATTTTTACAAATTCAAGAACTTTTAATGACCCAATTTTCAGCGATGCTGCTAAATCCTGGCATTTAATAGCTTCGGGTGCTCCTGCGGCTTGGGATATTACCAGCGGGAAAGCAGATGTTGTAATTGCTGTTATTGATGATGGATTTGATATTAGTAATCCTGATCTCATAAATAATATCATCAAACCGTATAATGTAGAAGCAAGAAATAAAAATATTACAGCAAATGACATGCGTTTTCACGGAACACATGTAGCTGGACTAGCATTGGGAAAAGCAGACAATGGTTTCGGCGTCTCAGGAATTGCGCCAAATTGCTCATTTATGCCTGTACAGATTACAGAAACCGATGAGATTTTTACTTCCTCTGATGTTATTGATGGGATTTTATATGCCATAAAAAATGGAGCAGACGTTATTAATCTTTCTCTTGGAAAATATTTTCCTGAAGAAGTTAGTCATTTATCTATTGGTCAGCAACAAGAGTTGTTAAAAAGTACAGGACAAGATGAGCAAGCATTCTGGGATGAATTATTTACTTATGCTGAAAAAGAAAATACTATAATTGTAATGGCTTCAGGAAATCAGCATATAATGGTCGGTTTAGATCCAATGCAACGATCTTTAAAAACCATCAAAGTTTCTGCTATTAACAGCAAACTTGAGCCTGCTTCATTTTCAAATTTTGGCAATGATGTAACCATTTATGCACCAGGTGAAAATATTTACAGTATTGTACCAGGTAAAAAAGAAAAATTTATGGATGGAACAAGTATGGCGTCTCCAATAGTTGCTGGTGCGGTTGCGCTTATCAAATCTAAAAAGAAAGACATCAAAATTGAAGAAGTAATAAAGTTGCTAAAAAATACTGGCGACCCTATAAAAGGAAATGATGGTAAAGGATCATTTATTAGGATTGATAAATTACTTAAATCAATGAATTAATAGCATTTGTTAGTTTAAATATCACAAAATGAAAAATGAGCATAAGCCTGAATTATATTACTACTCTGAAGAAGGAGCAGTTCATGGGCCTTTTGGATTGGAAGAATTGGTTTCAAAAATAAAGCCTGATACTTTAATTTTTAAGGAAGATGGTATTAAATGGGATAAGGCTGAAGATATTCCAGAGTTAAAGGGTTTACTTTTTCCCCCAGAAACAACGCCTGAACCAACCCCAGAAACTTTACAACCTGTAAATAATGTAGCACCAGAAAACAAGATTGAACCGAATATTATTTCAGATTCATCATTAGAATCTAGCCAAAATAAGCCCGTCTCTGCAGAAAATCATTATTCTGTTGATACATCGTTCCTAGAATCATCCCAAAAACAGAAATCAAGCAATACGTTTGCGAAAGTGGCATTGGGGCTTTTATTTTTTAGTGGAATTATTTTGGGATATATCTTTTGGTTGGCTCCTTATCTCAAAGATAAAAATGCACCTAGAAAATATTGTTTCATTGAGTCATTAGTTGTTCGTTCATCAAAAGTTTCTGGTGTTGAATATAATGTTTTAGGAAGTTGTAGTTATGGAGAGGAGTTAATTGTGTATGAGGATGATGGTGAGTGGTCTACATGCAAGTATAATAATCAGGAGTGTTTTGTGGCATCCAAATTTCTGCTTAATAAAAAAGATTTTCATTTGATGCATAGTATTTTCAAAGATAATGAAACCAGAGGGGCTGTACCTACATCTAAATGTAGAAAAGCATTATTTGATTATTTCAGAATACGAAATTACATTGGTGTAATAGACGAGTCAATCAAATCGGAACTATTCGAAGATGCCATAAATAAAGAAGTGTGGCAATTAAGTGCTAGAAATAAAGATTACAGAACCAATACCGTTTATTTTACACGCATTGTAAATCCTAATTCTAAATTTACAGATTTCGCATGCATTATTACGGATGTGAATACAGGCAGAAGAAAATTTTTACTTTTTACTTTTTCAGATATAGAAACGCCTAGCTTAGAATTTGAACAAGATGCGCCAAGTACAGGATATATTAATTATGTGAGCAAAACTTATGACAATTACGGAGATCCTTATTATATTAATTATACTACAAATTAATGGCTAAAATCAAATCCAATAACAAACTTTTCATTTGGATACTCATTGTACTTCCATATATAATTTTTCCTGTTTTATATTTTGTATTTGTGTATGATTGGGATAATTTGCCACAAGCGTCTGTTGTTATAATCAATAAATCAGACATGACGTTAAAAGCGTATGATCAAAGCGGAAAAATTATACAACAGACTAGTGTTGCAACTGGCAAGTTTTCGGGGAATAAAACAAAAAAAGGCGATATGAAAACACCTGAAGGCGTTTTTACTATTGCAGATATTCAGGATGCATCAACTTGGTCACATGACTTCAAAGACGATTCTTTAGGTGCCATAAAAGGAGCTTATGGGCCTTTTTTTATTAGATTGAATGTGCCTGAACATAAAGGAATAGGTATTCACGGTACACACGATCCATCTTCAATTGGTAAGCATGTAACAGAAGGGTGTATTCGATTACAAAATGAAGAAGTTCTAAAGTTGCAATCAATCATAAAACCTGGGGTTCCTGTTGTTATTTTACCTGGTATGGAGGAAATTGATCGGAAAAAAACTGAAAGATAATAAGTCGATTTTGTTTTATTAAAAATGGTTCAATTTATTAATCCCCATAAAAATACTCATCATACTTTTGACTGTATAATAACTCTTCATTTACAATAACGATTTCTCCATTTACTTTTTTCAAAATCAATTCTTTTTCCCCTTTGTCGGCATAATTTCCATTGATTGTACTTACCCAAATTTGCAAGAAACTTACTTTTGTTCTTCCATTTTTATTTAGCCATTTTACCCTTACATTTTCTACATACACTTCAGGAGAGTACTTTTTAAACTCATTTTTTTTATTTTGAATCCAACCTGAATAATCATAAGTATTTTTTTCGCCAGTATAAGTACGCTTTATCCCAGTAAATTCATTGGGGTCGTATTGTTTTATGTAGTTGTCAAAAGTGTGTGTTGCAAAAATATTCTTCCAAGTTTCAACAAAGTCCAATGCTTCTTTTTCAGAAATTTCCTCCACTATTGGAGCATCTTCATGCTTGGATTCCTCTAAGGTTATTGGTGTACTGTTATTGTCTATTGTAGTTTTTTTATTCTGGTTATCACAAGAAATTAATAAAAATAATGATAAGGTGATACAAATAAGATATTTTGTCTGTTTCATTTTTTAAATTTTTTATTATAATAATTTATACTACTATAAGATAAAAATAAAGTTATTAAAATTGCTTTTGTATTTTTTCAAGATGAAGCACATTTTGAGACTTTATTTTTCAATACGGTAACAAACTTAACAATATTAAATTCAATAAATTACTAATTTTTTCTACTTTCGCGACCAAACTACTATTTTTTCCATTAAAATGAAAAACTATATCATCATATTTTTATTAGTTTTTAATTTAAAAGTGTATTCTTTTAATGGATTTTTTTATGCTAAAAATGATACTTTAAAAGAAAATATCAATTCAATTAATGAGCATTACACCTTTACTGATTCCACTGCTTATGCCATTCTAAATACCAATCCAATTTTTTTAAACAATTGGGACAATGATCATTTATTTGTATATAAAAATGTAGGTTTTGCAGATATAGGTGATACCATTTCGTTGCAATTGCTAAACAATGATGCGGATAATTTTAAAATGAACTGGTATGGCAGTATTTCATCTTCTTACGGTAGAAGATGGGGCAGAAAACATGAGGGTTTAGATATTCCATTGCATACAGGAGATTCAGTAATAAGTACTTTTGATGGAATAGTAAGATTTGCAAAATGTACGAGTAGTGGATATGGTAATTGTATTATTATAAGGCATTTAAATGGACTTGAAACGCTTTACGGGCATTTGAGTAAAATTGAAGTTTCAGAAAATCAATTTGTAAAATCTGGAGACCTAATTGGGCGAGGTGGTTCTACGGGAAGATCTACAGGACCACATTTACATTTTGAAACAAGATTATTTGATTATTCATTTAACCCTACAAAAATTATTGATATCAATAATCGAGAATTGATAAACAATTCAATGGTATTCTCAAAAAAAGAATTATTCCCGGAGCATTTTTATACTGAACCTACTGTTACAGCTACAAGCAAAAAAGAAAAACCCGTTAAATCAAAGGTTGCTTCTACTAAGAAAAAAGAAAAACCGAATAAATCAAAAGGAACGACTAAATCAAAAAAGAACGAAAACAAAAAAGAGAAAAAAGAAACGAAGGGAACGAAAAAGGAAAGTTCTAAAAAATCGAAGAAAGAAATAACTCAGTCAAAAGCAAAAAACAAAAAAGACGATTCAAAAAGTAATCATTCAAAAAAAACAACTACTTCAAATACCAAATTAAAAAAGCCAGATCAAAAATCGGCACCGAAAAAAACAGATACAAAAAAAGTAAGTACTAAGAAACAAGCTTCTAAGCAATCAAAAACTGTAGCTCCTAAAAAGGCAACTCAAACAAAAACCCAAAAGAAAAAAAGTTAAAACCTTCTATAACATAAGCGAAAAAACAAAATAAATTATTCAAATACATAACAAAAAAAACGTCAATATGCATCTTATTTTTTCTCTGATTAGTATTTTGTTTTTTAGTTGCAATATTAAAGCCGACAATAAAACGAAAAATCAAATTGCCCCAAAAAAGGAAGTCAAAACCGTTTTACCAACTATAGCTAAGGACACAATAGTAAAACCTACCCCTTATGAAAATATTAGTTACGAAACCTTATCAAAAATAACTTCTGGATCTGGAACTAAATCTGTTGTATTTAATAGCTCCATGACAAAGCTTTATGCTATGAACTTAGAGGGAATGAGCGTGTATGAAATTGATCAGCAAACAAAAAAAATCATTCGATCCTTTAAATTTAAAGCTACTCCAGGTACAGGCTGGGATTATGATAAAAATGTACCAATCAATTCATTCGAAGAAAAACCTGTAGAAGCTTATATAACCAATTCAGACAGTGTTTTGTGGGTATCGCTACATAATGCAGAAGGAATTGTACCCATTTTTTTACATCAAGGAAATGTAAATGCACATTCTAAAATTAATGAATCAGATAAGTTAATTTATGTTAGAGACAGTGGTAATAAAATTTACGACTCTATTTATGTTCCAATCATAAAAACAGGTAAAACACCAAAAGTAATTACAGGTACATCAGATAATAAAACTCTATTGGTAAGCAATTGGCATTCTTACAACATCTCTGTTTTGCAAGTTGATATAAAGAAATATCCATTTGCTCAAGTTATTGCTACCATACCTGTTAGTAGTATTCCAAGAGGAATGGTTATCAATGAAAAAACAAAAAAGACATTCGTGGCCATTATGGGTGGTGCATCTTTAGCCGAAATTGATAATGATACTTGGAAATATAATAAAGACATTCAAGTAGCAGCCAATCCAAGACATTTGGTTCAAGATGATAGTGGAAGAATATATGTTTCTTATAACAAAATATCACAAATAGCCTGCATTGATCCCAATACTGGAGCAACATTATTTAGTGCAAATACATCAGTACAACCAAGAAGTATCGCCATTTCAAAAAATAAAAAATTCTTATTTGTTACTTGTTACAATGGGAATAAAGTAGATGTATTTAAAATTAAAAAAGAAGGGTTTGAATTAATAAATGAGTTGGATTGTCCAGGTAATCCTGTTGGGGTAGACATTTTTGAAGATAATAATAAGTTAGAAGCCTGGGTATGTTCTTATGAAGGAATAATAACTATATTTTCATATAATAAATCTACACAATAGAAATATATTATCTACATTTGCCTCCCTTTAAAAAATATTGGCATATGTTTTAAATTATGAAGCAATTTCTTTTTGTCATATCATTTGTATTTGTAAGTCTACATTTATGGGCTAGCGGTAGTTTTTGTTTTCATTTAACAGAAAATTCAAATGATACTTTATTTACAAAATTGAATAAAGCTAATTTGATGGAGGATATAGAAGGAGCAACATCACTTCAATTTAAATATGCCATCATTTTAGGTGTTGATGTAGAAAGTTTGAAAAATAATGCGCTTTTGAATTTTATAGAAAATTGGTACGGTGTCAAATACTTATATGGTGGAAATACCATGAAAGGAACAGACTGCTCTGGTTT
>CANFUJ010000084.1 GCA_947450165.1 Chitinophagaceae bacterium | reverse complement strand
GGAAAACCCGCCACTTCAATAAAATTATGATAATATAAATGCTGCTTTGTTTTTTGAGGTATTGTGCTGGTGTTATTACAAATATCTCCTACCGCCACAATCCCATTTTGAAGCATTTCGCTTTCTGCAGAGGCAATTGAAGACGATATTTCTACATCTGAGGCATTTCGTTCGAGCATAATCTTCCCTAAAAAATCGATCAAGCCCGTATTTTTTTCAATTTTTCCTTTCAGATGAGATAATTCCAAATGACAATGGCAGTTAATAAAACCTGGAGATAGCGTGCCTTCAAAAAATTCTATATCTTTCCCAACTTCTGTTATGGGTAAAATATCGGCAATCATACCATTTTCATCGACCAAAAGCACCGAATCTTTGGGTAAAAATTGGTAACCATTAAAAATTGTTGTGGCAGTTAATTTTCTATACAAAATGATTGGTTGATATACTGTAAATTTGCACGCCTTGGTTTTTGTGAACCAATTAAAGTTAAAATTACACTATGTTAGATAAACTGGATGCAATAAAGGCAAAATTTGATAATATTGGCGTGGCACTTACCAATCCCGAAATTGTTAGCGATAACAAGAAATATAGTGCTATGAGCAAAGAATATCGAAGTTTGGGCAAAATTGTAGATGTTAGAAACGCTTATGTAAAAGTATTGGATGATATCGAATTCAATAAAGAGGTTTTAAATTCAGATGATGAGGAGATGCGTGAGATGGCAAAAATGGAATTGCCTGAATTGGATATAACAAAAGACAATCTGGAAAAACAGATTAGAAACTTGTTGATTCCAAAAGACCCGTATGACGAGAAAAATGCAATTTTGGAAATCAGAGCCGGAACTGGTGGAGATGAAGCTTCATTATTTGCTGGTAATTTATTGCGTATGTATTTAAAATACTGCGAAAAGAAAGGCTGGAAAACTTCAGTACTTAGCGAAAGCGAAGGTACCGTTGGTGGATATAAAGAGGTTCAATTGGAAGTGGTTGGTGATGATGTATATGGTACTTTGAAATTTGAAAGTGGTGTTCATCGCGTTCAGCGCGTGCCCGATACAGAAGCAAGTGGCCGTGTACATACCAGTGCTGCTACCGTAGCGGTAATGCCCGAAGCCGAAGAAGTAGATTTTGAGTTGAAAGAAAGTGATGTAAAAATGGAAACTGCCCGAAGCGGTGGAGCCGGCGGACAAAACGTAAATAAAGTAGAAACAAAAGTTTTTCTAACCCATAAGCCAACTGGTATCGTTGTGGTTTGTCAAACTGAAAGAAGTCAGTTGGGCAACCGCGAAAAAGCGATGGACATGCTTCGTACCAAATTATATGATGAAGAAGTACGTAAAGCAGAAGAAGCCATTTCGCATAAAAGAAAAAGTTTGGTAAGTACCGGAGATAGAAGTGCTAAAATCAGAACATATAATTATCCGCAAGGAAGAGTAACCGATCATAGAATTGGCTTAACGGTTTATAACCTTGATAGTGTGCTAAATGGTGAAGTGCAAGAATTTATTGAAGCACTCCAGTTTGCAGAAAATGCAGAAAAATTAACTAGTCAGGAACAATAAATAATCAATAGGCGTTCGAAAAAATCGCCTCAAAATCAATGCTAATTGGCAAACGATCAAAAGAATAAAAAAATATTTTTAAAGCGCCGTCTCCATAAAGACTCCGCTGCCGAAATGAGCTTCGTCGAACATCTTGAAGCACTGCGTTGGCACGTCGTTCGTTCGGGCATCGTTTGGATTTTATCAGCCATTGCCATCTTTATTAAAATAGATTGGGTGTTTGATAAAATCATTTTCGCTCCGGCACAAAATGGATTTATCACTTATGATTTTTTATGCAAACTCGGACATAAATTAGGTGTTGGTGATTCTCTTTGTATGCCGCCTATGAACCTTCAACTTCAAGGAAATACCATAAGCGGTCCTTTTATGTCGGCGGTTTCTATCGCCATGATCGGTGGATTAATTGTTACATTCCCTTATTTGTTTTGGGAACTTTGGCGATTTATAAAACCTGCACTTTCTCCCAAAGAAATCAAATATTCCAGAGGCAGTATTTTTTGGGTTTCACTATGCTTTTTTTCCGGAGCCGCTTTTGGTTATTTTTTATTGGCCCCATTTACATTTAACTTTTTAGCCAATTTTAGTTTGGGTAGCGTTGGCGCATATAAATATATCCCCACATTAGACGATTATATTGATACATTAAACAACATCATTTTGGGTTGTGGCATTTCTTTTGAATTACCTGTGTTGGCTTACATCCTTTCAAAAATTGGATTAATTTCGGCAAATTTTTTAAGGACCTATCGTAAATATGCTTTTGTAATTATTTTGATTTTAGCAGCCGTTATCACCCCTTCACCAGATTGGACCAGTCAGGTTATTGTGGCAATACCTTTACTTTTACTATACGAAATCAGCGTATTTATTGCAGCGCGTGTAGACAAACAAAAAGCTAAAGAAGAAAAAGAATGGAGTTAGTCAGTGGGTTAAATGCTTTAATAAATAATAAAAACCAAACTTTAAAATAATGTACGCATTTGATTTAGAAAAACCCATCGCCATTGGCTGCGACCATGCTGGATTGGATTATAAAAACGCACTGATTTCTTTTTTAGAAAAAAATAATTATGCCGTAAAAGATTTTGGCACTTATACCAATGATTCTGTTGATTATCCAGATTATGCACATCCTGTAGCTCAATCTGTTGAAGCCAATGAATGTGGTTTTGGCATTTTAATTTGTGGCAGCGCAAATGGTGTGGCAATCACTGCAAATAAACATGCTGGAATTAGAGCAGCCATTTGTTGGAAAAATGAAATTGCTGAGCTAGCTCGTTTACACAATAACGCCAATATCATTTGTATACCAGCTCGATTTGTTCAAATGGATGAAGCCGAAAATATGGTGAACCTTTTTATGCAAACTGCATTTGAAGGCGGACGTCATGAAAAAAGGGTTTTAAAAATCAATTGCAACTAATATTATTTTATGAAAAAAATTATCTCATCTGCTTGTTTAATGATGGTTTCAATTTTGGGATTTGCACAAAATCCAATTGAAGCGAAATATGCCAGAATCATTAATATACCAGCACTAAAAAAACATTTAACCATTATTGCTAGTGATAGCTTGGAAGGTAGAGAAACAGGCACGGTAGGACAAAGAAAAGCAGCGGCATACATTGAACAACACTTCAAAGCTATCGGACTAAAACCAATCGCGGAATTAAATGGATATCAACAATTTTTTCCTTTAAAGTTTGATTCGGTTATTTCAAGTTCTTTAACGATTTCAAATGAAAAATGGAATTATGGAACAGATTTCATCTGCCCAATCTCAAAAAACAAATCGAATCATTTTGCTTCAAGTGAAATTTTATTTGTTGGTTATGGCATTGATGATTCACAATATTCAGATTACGCAAACATCAATGTTAATGGAAAATTAGTGGTAATGATTGTTGGTGAGCCCAAGAAAAAAGACAAGTATTTTTTAAGGGCAAACAACGAAGATGTAACATGGGATTTAGATTTTAAATTGAAAACGGCAAAAGATAAAGGAGCTGTAGGCGCATTAGTAATTGATAAATCAATGTCAACTTTCAGTAAGTCGATGATTATGAGAAACAGCAAAACTGGTTTTTCTTTCAATTCAAATAATACCGATGAAAGTGGCTTAAGTTATGCATATATCAGCCACGATGCAGGTAAAAAAATAATCGGCGATGATTTCGATAATATCATAGATGCTGCAAAAAAATATATGCTTTTGAATGAGCTAAAAAAATCGTTCCCAATTGTGGCAACATTTGATTTTCAAAAATCTTCGGGTACAGTGAACGCGAGCAATGTAGTGGGAATCATTGAAGGGTCTGATAAAAAAGATGAGTATGTTTTTCTCACAGCGCACTATGATCATTTAGGTATTCAAGATGGCGTAATATACAATGGCGCGGATGATGACGGAAGTGGTACAGTTACGGTAATGCAGATGGCACAAGCATTTGCGCAGGCAAAAAGAGATGGAAATGGTCCAAGAAGAACGATGGTATTCATGACCGTTAGTGGCGAAGAAAAAGGACTATGGGGAAGCGAATATTATTCAGATCATCCATTATTTCCTTTAGAAAAAACTAGCGTTGATTTAAATACAGATATGATAGGCAGGGTGGATACTGAAAGAAAAACGGCAGACACGTTAAATTATGTATATGTGGTTGGACACGATAAAATAAGTTCAGAGCTTCCAGTAGTTAACGAAGGCATGAACAAAAAATATACAAATCTTGTATTGGATTATAAGTTTGATGATCCAAAAGATCCAAACAGAATTTATTACCGCAGCGATCATTATAATTTTGCCCGTAAAGGTGTTCCGGTATTATTTTTTTACGATGGAATGCTTCAGGCAGATTATCACAAGCCAACGGATGATGTAGATAAAATAAATTGGCCCTTGTATCAAAAAAGAGCACAGATGATTTTTTATACAGCTTGGGAAATGGCAAATCGAGATAAAATGATTAAAAGAAATAAATCTTTACCAAAAGATTAAAAAGCGACATGAAAATTAAAAAGCCCCGTCCAATACCGGGGCTTTTTGTTTGACCTGTAGTTCCTAACAAAAGAATGTTGAACTCAGACATTTCAGATGAATAATTTCAATTGTAAAATCTGGGTTAAAGAGGTGTTTTATTTTTAGGTATTTTTTTCTTGTTTCTACATAAGCGAATAAATGCCTGATTTATTGTGTAATGCACCCAAAAAAGTTAATTTATTTTGCTTTATAGTTTTAATGTTTAAAATGAAAGTCAATACAGCATTGATTTATTATGTTAATTTTAAATACTACATTAATTAAAATATTCAAATCTTTTAATTACAATTGAATTTCTAAATAGGCCTATGAGATTTCAATAATCTCCTAAATCACCAGTATTGGTAAATGAATTACGGAATAAAATATCTGAAGGAAATTCAAAACCACAAACCTTAAAAAAATTATACCTTAACCCCTATTCCTTTTGTTACCTTTGCCCAGATGGAAAAATCAAATTTTGTAGACCAGATTAATATATTTTGTAGAAGCGGACATGGTGGCGCAGGAAGTAAGCATTTTATGCGCAACAAATTAACCGCAATGGGTGGTCCTGATGGTGGCGATGGTGGAAGAGGTGCGCATATCATTTTGAAAGGCAACGCACAATTATGGACCTTGCTTCATTTACGATATTTCAAAAATGTATTGGCAGAAGATGGTGGAAATGGAGCCGGCAATAACTGCACAGGCAGAAACGGAAAAGACATCATTATTGAAGTGCCATTAGGAACCATCGCAAAATCTGAAGATTCTGATGTTATTGAAGCAGAAATATTAGAGGATGGTCAGGAAATAATTTTGATGAAAGGTGGCAGAGGTGGATTGGGAAATACCAACTTCAAAAGTGCTACCAACCAAGCACCTGAATATGCGCAACCAGGTGAAGAAGGTGTTGAAGGCATAAAAGTATTAGAACTGAAAGTATTGGCAGATGTAGGTTTGGTGGGTTTCCCAAATGCAGGAAAATCAACATTGCTTTCATGTATCACTGCTGCAAAACCTAAAATTGCAGATTATGCATTTACTACTTTAGTACCTCAATTGGGCATGGTGGAATACCGCGATTCACGAAGCTTTTGTATTGCTGATTTACCCGGAATTATTGAAGGAGCCGCTGAAGGAAAAGGCTTAGGACATCGCTTTTTACGCCATATAGAAAGAAATGCCGTTTTGCTTTTCTTAATTCCTGCAGATAGTAAAGATCATCGCAAAGAATTTGAAATACTGAGATTAGAACTCGAAAAATATAATCCAGAAATGCTTCAAAAAGATTTTGTAATCGCCATATCAAAATCAGATATGCTCGATGATGAATTAAAAGAAGCCATTGCAGCAGAGTTGCCAAAAAACATACCGCATGTTTTTATTTCATCAGTAACAGGTTATCAATTGCCCAACTTAAAAGACATTCTTTGGAATACATTGAACAAACCCGTTCTTTAGTTTGTACAACATACCATAATTTAAAATTGGAAATCTAAAAAAGAAACGGCAATTTTACGTTAAATGTACTTACCCGAAAACAAAACAAATCAAACATTCACTGTACTTTTTAGTTTTTGTGCAGCAATTAGCATCATGATTTTGCTAAGTGGTTGCCCTTATAACACCTCTTTCCCCATTGAAAAAAATCCACAAGTAGAAGTTAATCAAAGCTATCTGGGAAACTGGAAAGGGAAATTAATTGATGAGGTCACTGGCAACTCCAAACCCGTTAAAATAAACATATCCAAAACAGATGATTTTAATTATTCTGTTGTTATTACGGGCAAATTTCAAAACGTTATATATAAAAGAAACGAAGAAGATTCCATTTTTGCAACGATGTTCATAAGTGTTATAAACAACAAACAAATTGCAAATGTAATGTTTGATAAACGCGTTTACTTTGCAGATGTTTCCTACCAAAATGATCAAATATCATTTTTACCATTAGCCGAAAATTTTACCAGCTTCTTTGTGAAAACAGATACGGAATTGAAAAACAGAATTGCTTATCATTTCAAAACAAGATTACATCCCTTGTACGAGGAATCTTATTGCTTGCGCAACCTGACCAGGGTTATTGACGACACAAAATAAATCAGTTCGATTTTTTGTAATTATAATTAGTTTGAAAGCATAAAAGTTAAATGATGCATAGGAATCTTTTGTTTTTGATCAATCCGATTTCAGGAACCAGAAATAAAAGACGTTTAACAGAAGCCATAACAAAACTTTCTACTCAAAGAAATATTCCATTCCAAATTACACCTACTTCAATTGATGCAAAATACAGTTTTTTAAAAGAGAAAATTTCACTAGAAAAAATAACAGATGTGATTATTTGTGGTGGTGATGGAACCATCAATCATGTTGTTTCCGCTTTAATTGGCATCAATGTAAATATTGGCATTATTCCCATGGGCTCGGGAAATGGATTGGCTTTTGCGGCAAAAATTCCTTTTAATATTTTCAAAGCTTTGGATGTAATTTTTAATGGAAAAGCCAGTACTATTGATGGTTTTTATGTAAACAATAGATTTGGCTGTATGCTTTGCGGATTTGGATTTGATGCACAAGTAGCGCATGAATTTTTGAATCAAAAGAAAAGAGGATTATTCACTTACATCAAAATATCCTTGCGGCATTTTTTTTGTTCGAAATTTTATTCCTTCAAAGTAGAGGTCAATAATAATACATTTCAAACCGACGCGTTTTTCATTAGCATTGCCAACAGCAATCAATATGGAAATTACGTAACCATTGCTCCGCAAGCTCGATTAAACGATGGACTTCTCGATGTGGTCATCATCAAAAAAAGAAATAAAATTCAAACCGTTATTTCTCTTTTAAAACAAATTGGTTTGGGAAAAATTCAACCTAGTTCTGATCTTTTCAAAAAAGATAAAGGTGTTTATTATTTTCAAACCGATCACATCATTATACACAATCCTGAATTGGCACCCATTCATATCGACGGAGAGCCTGCAGAAGCGAAAGAGAAAATTGAAATAAGCATTTTGCCCAATGCTTTTAAATTGATTCAGCCTTGATGGATTTTTGAAATATTCTACAACCCACGGTTTAAACCGTGGGCTATGAAAATTTAAAATGCTTCACAACCGTTTCAACGGTTGTGAAGATTAATAAAAAATTATTACTGGAGTTAATTAGATTCAGCCTTATTAGCATTTTTTACCAAAAACAATAAACCCGTTAAGCTCATCACCAACAAAATTGCGGTGAACTGATGCATCACGCCTAACCAAACAAACACAGATTTGTTCGTTGCATTTATGAGGGTTAAAATGCCCAATAAAACCTGAAGGGAAATAAGGGAAATGAATGTCATTCTAAATTTGATAAAAGCTGGAAAAGTTGCCAACGCTTTTGTTTTCACAAAGAAAAGAATAGACACAATGAATACCGTATAAGCTACACCACGATGTATGAAATGAATGGTAAGCGGATTATTAATCAAGTTTAAATGCCATGGTGTTAACGACCACATTTGATCTGGCACCATTTGATGATTGATGCTTGGCCAAGTTGGCGCAATAGATGCTGCCCTTAACCCCGCCATAAATCCACCATAAACCAACTGAATAAAAAATAACAAAACGATGGATAATAATATTTTTCTTGTGCTGGAATGATTTAGTTTTTGTTGCATTGATGGCAATAAACTCAACGCAAACCAAAATGTATAGGCCAATAAAATTATAGCTGCTATAAAATGTGTAGTAAGCTCCACATGGCCAACGAAATACTTTTCGGGAACCAAACCACTTTTAACCATTAACCATCCAATCGCGCCTTGTAATCCACCCAAAACAAACAACACCACCATCGGCAAAATCATAGATTTATTGAATTTCTTTTTGATCAAAAAATAAATAAAGCCAATTAAAAATACCATTCCCATCATACGCGCCCAAACTCGATGAAACCACTCCCAAAAAAATATGAACTTGAATTCTTTCAACGAAAAATATTGATGCACATATTTAAACTGATCCGTGTTTCGATATTTGTCGAATTCCGTTTGCCAATCTATATCATTCAATGGTGGCAGCGTCCCGGTTATTGGCTTCCATTCTGTAATAGATAAACCTGATTCTGTTAAGCGCGTAATGCCACCCAATAAAACCTGCACCATAATCATCACCACACCAATGATTAACCAGGTGGCAATTTGTTTGTTGTTTTTTTCTTCTAATGTTTTTAAACTCATGGCACAAAGGTAATTCTACAAAAATACATTTTCACAATTGAGTACAAATTTGATTTCAAATCAGGATATTTGTTGAACACAATTTATGCTAAGTCCATATTTTAATATAGATAAAACAGAAGCCGGAGTTGATGAAGCCGGAAGAGGTTGTTATGCAGGGCCGGTATTTGCGGCGGCAGTTATTTTACCCAAAGATTTTTACCATCCTTTATTAAACGACAGTAAAAAACTGAACGAAAAGCAACGTGATTTACTCAGGCCAATTATTGAAAAAGAAAGTATCGCATTTGGTGTGGCATCTGTTGACCATCTCGAAATTGATCAAATCAATATTTTACAAGCATCCTACAAAGCGATGCATTTGGCTATTGCGCAGCTAAAAACAAAACCCAATCTTTTATTGATAGATGGAAATCGATTTAAGCCGTTCAAACAAATTGAACATGTTTGTATTATAAAAGGCGACGGAAAATATGCTAGCATTGCAGCAGCCAGTATTTTAGCAAAAACCTATCGAGACGAATACATGCAAAAAATCAGCAAGGAATTTCCACAATATGCATGGGATAAAAATAAAGGGTACGGAACAAAAACGCATCGGGTGGCAATAGAAAAATTTGGGTTATGCGATTACCATAGAAAAAGTTATAAAATTTAATTTTTAAGAAATATCCACGACCCTAATCTGTCAGCAAATTCAATCCAGTAAATACATCCATCTCATTTGCCATTAATTTTTTGATTTCAAAATAACTGCTTTTGATGTGTAAGCCAGGTTCTACATAATAACCAACAAATTGATCATCGTTATTGAATTGAGATTCATGACAGATGTACCTATTTTTTTTGTTAATCAAGAAATGAAAATAATTTCCCATTTTAATAATTGTAAAACGAATGGGTTGGTTCATATTAATCTTTGGCGATAATCTTTTGTGGAAACGATGAGAAACGGTTTCGTGATTTTTTTGAAAATGCATAATCAATAAACGTTCTCCATCAGCAGATAAACAAAACCGATTTATATTTTCAACATTTTTATCAAAGCCCCAAACCAAACCAAAATGCCCTTGTTCGTTTTTACTTAAAAGCTCAATGGATGTATCAAAAACAAAATGATCAAAATGATAAACTGGTGATTTGGTTTTGAAATAATGCCATTGATGAGATGATTTATTTTTCATCCAATAATATCCTTTATCAATTTTAGCTTCCTCAGATTCGTTATCTACCTTTTCCCAATGCTGTTTGTTTGTAGAAAAATCCGATTTCAATTTGGTTTGACATCGTTCAACATGAAATAGTTCGGTAATGATATGCATGTGTATTTTTTAAAAAGACATTTCAAAAATAAATGCAGGAAACCTCCGTCTATTTGAGGAGTAAAAGTAAAAAGTGAAAAGTAAAAAGTAAAAAATGGAGGTAAGAACACGATAAAATTCAAACATTAAACCGGATGTTAGGTAGAATATGTTTTCGTAGCCCACGGTTTCAACCGTGGGTTAATGGGAGAATTGTATTTTGTGTAATGGTTTCAACCATTTATTATGAATAAAAATAAATAAAATAAATAAAATCAATTAACATTTTTAACCCTTCGCTACGGGCTTTTTAATTTTAAATTTTTACTTTTCACTTTCACTTCGTTTCATTCCATGTCTTAAAATCTGGATAAACGACAG
>CANFUJ010000083.1 GCA_947450165.1 Chitinophagaceae bacterium | reverse complement strand
TCTAAACATCCGACCAAAATGTTCTTTGTCAGGAAAAATTTCATCTTGCATCGGTAGAAAAACGCCTGCACTGTCTACTATATATATAATAGGCAAATGATTTTCCATAGCAATTTCTTGCATGCGTAAATTTTTCTTTCCGGTAATCGGAAACCATGCGCCAGCTTTCACCGTTTGGTCGTTGGCCACAATCACGCATTGACGACCACTAACATAACCCACTCCAGCAAGCACGCCACCTGCAGGACAACCGCCATATTCTACATACATTTCATAACCTGCAAAAGCACCGATTTCTACAAATGGTTTATCTGCATCAATCAAATATTCAATCCTTTCTCGAGCGGTAAGTTTATTTTTTTCTTTTTGTTTTGCAATGGCTTTATTTCCGCCGCCTTCCGCAATGATTTCTAATTTTTGTCGAATGAAACTCCATGCCATTTTTTGGGCATCTTCATTTTTATTCATTTCTAAATTCATAAAATTCGGGGTGGTTTTTATTTGTTTGCAATTTATACCATTTAACCCTTTCGCATCTTAAATTTTATAAAATCATTTTTTAGAAAGTAATGATAAAACTTATGTATTTTTAAACCCAATATTTTTTCATGAAAAAAGAAAAACTGATCATCATTGGCGCTTCGGGACATGCCAAAGTAATTATTGATATTGTTGAAAAGCAAGGCAAATACGAACTTTTGGGTTTAATAGAAAACAATCCCAATCTTGAGAAAAAAGTTTTGGGTTATGGTATTTTGGGCGATGAATCCATTTTGTCTGAAACTATATATAATGATGTGCATTTATTCATTGCCATTGGTGATAATTGGACGCGTCATCTTGTAAAGGAAAGAATTTCAGCATCACATCCAACCATCAAATTTGCCACATTAATACATCCATCTGCACAAATTGCAAAAGATGTAAAAATTGGTGAAGGCGTTGCAATAATGGCTGGAGCAATTGTAAACAGCGATTCAACCATTGAAGATTTTACCATTATAAATACAAAAGCAAGCATGGATCATGATGGTCATTTGGGTGCGTTTGCAAGTTTAGCGCCAAATGCCACAACAGGTGGAAATGTTTCCATTGGCAATTTTACTTCTGTTGGAATCAGTGCTACCATAAAGCATGGTTTGCAAATTGGTACGCATGGTGTTATTGGCGGCGGCGCATTAGTATTGAAAAATTTTGAAGACAATCAAGTGATCTATGGCGTTCCCGCAAAAGCAATCCGAAGCAGAAAAATGGGGGAAAAATATTTATGATACCACAATCTGAAAATTATACAATTGGCATAATGGGTGCAATGCCCGAAGAAATTGCCGGAGTTCTTGAATTGATGACTGATGTTACGGAACATAATATCGGCATGAGAACTTATCACAAAGGGAAAATAAATAACACAAACGTGGTATTGGTTTTTTCTAGATGGGGAAAAGTAGCAGCATCTAGCACAGTTACTACATTAATCAATTTGTTTCACATCAATCAACTGATTTTTACAGGAGTTGCTGGCGCGATGAGTGACAAACTAAATATTGGAGATATAGTAATAGGCAAAAGGTTTTTCCAGCACGATATGGACGCTCGACCATTTATACAACAGTTTGAGATTCCGATGCTGGGTGTAGGACATTTTGAAGCAGACGCAATTTTAATATCTGACGCGCATGAAAAAATAAATGGTGCCATTGAAAATAAGTTGATTCATGAGAATGAACATCCAACATACACTGCAATTTTAAAAAATCAAAAGGCACATATTGGAGATATCGCAAGTGGAGATCAATTTATTTCCAATGAAACAACGCGTGAAAACCTAATCAAACATTTCCCGGATTTATTGTGTGTAGAAATGGAAGGTGCTGCAGTAACACAAGTTTGTTACGAGTTCAACATTCCATTTATAATCATACGAGTTATTTCTGATGGCGCTAATTCCAATGCCCCTATAGATTTTGCAGATTTTGTTGAACATGTAGCCAGTGTAATTTCAAAAAAAATTGTTAAAATAATGATTGCATAATCAAATTGAGAAAGTTATATATTCAATCAAATTAAAAGTTTAAATTATTTGTTAAGATAAAAAAACGCTCACCAATTTTGGCAGTAGTTATAATTAGTAATACATTTGACACTAGTCATTTTTTGAATAACTAATTAACCAAATAAACAAACTTTAAGTACTAGTAATCGGAATTACTCCTGTTAATATAAAAACTAAAAACAAAAGAATGAAACAATTTTACAAATTAAGCTTTGCATTGATTTTTATGATGAGCACATCATTAACCATCTTTGCACAACAAAAAAATGCTTGGACTGCACACACTAGTCTAACGAAAATCACAACAGACAAAGGTGTGGCAAGATTATCATTTCCAACTCAATTCAAATTATTTGATTTGAATGCACAAATGATGCAACAAGAATTGTTTAAAGTAGTAGACAATTCAACCGCTCACACTGTTGTAATTTCTTTACCAAATGCTGCTGGAGAAATCGAGCAGTTTGAAGTGTTTGAAGCATCAAATTTTGATGCTCGATTACAAGCAAGATTCCCTATGATCAGGGCTTTCTCTGGTAAAGGCTTAACAGATAAATATGCCACTTTAAAATTAAGTTTCTCTCCTCAAGGCATTCAAACTATGGTTTTCAGAACTGATAAACCAAATGAATTCATTGAGCCATATTCACAAGACCATACTGTTTATGCAGTGTTTAGTTCAAACAGAAAGAAAGGACAATTGCCATGGACTTGTTCAACTCCTGATCAAAATTTAGCTGAAGGGCTTAATGCTCAAGTTTCATTTGCAGGATTAACTTCAAGATCTACTGGTGATTTAAAAACAATGCGTTTGGCACAATCTTGTAACGCAGAATATTCTAACTATTTTGGTGCTACAAGTAGTGCACAAGTTGGTTTGGTATTGGCTGCTTTCAACGCAACACTTACTCGTTGTAATGGTTGTTATGAAAAAGACCTTGCTATACATTTAAATTTAATTGACAATACTACACAGGTTATTTATTATGTAGCTGGTACAGATCCTTACACTGCCATGGGGCAATGGAATGCTCAATTACAATCAACTTTGAATTCAGTAATTGGTGCTAGTAATTATGACATTGGACATATGTTTGGCGCTTCTGGCGGTGGTGGTAATGCAGGATGTATAGGTTGTGTATGTTCTGATAACAATAAAGGAAGTGGTATTACTTCTCCAGCTGATGCAATTCCTCAAGGAGATAATTTTGATATTGATTATGTAGTACATGAAGTTGGTCACCAACTTGGTGCTAACCATACTTTTTCTATGTCATTAGAAGGTTCTGGTGTTAATAAAGAAGTTGGTTCTGGTATCACCATCATGGGATATGCAGGTATTACTGCACAAGACGTTGCGCCACACTCAATCGACATTTATCATGAAGCTTCAATTGCTCAAATTCAAACAAATATTGGTACCAAAACTTGTCCAATTACAACAAGTTTAGCTGGTACAAATGCTACTCCAGTTGTGGCTCCAGTTGCTAATTATATCATTCCAAAAAGCACACCATTTGCATTAACAGGATCTGCAACTGATGCCGATAATGATGCATTAACTTATTGCTGGGAACAAAATGACAACTCAACTGTTTCAGGTGCTAATAGTAAAGCAAGTCCAACAAAAACTGGTGGACCAAACTGGTTGTCATTCAAACCAACTGCATCACCAACAAGAATTTGTCCTCAATTGGCTACCGTTTTAGCTGGAGGATTTACAACAGGTCCATTAACTGGAGGAACACCAGGTATTGACATTGAAGCATTAAGTTCTGTAGCAAGAACTTTAAATTTCAGATTAACCGTAAGAGATAATTCTCCATATAGTTCTACTGCGCCAATCAAAGTTGGACAAACACAATTTACAGATATGCAAGTAACTGTAAACGGAACAGCTGGACCATTTGCGGTTAGTGTTCCAAACACTGCAGTAAGTTGGAGGGGATTAAGCACACAAACAGTTACATGGTCTGTAAACGGAAGTGATTTAGCTCCAGTAAGTTGCGCAAATGTGAAAATTTCATTATCAACTGATGGTGGTTATACATGGCCATACGTATTGGCAGCAAGCACACCTAATGATGGTACAGAATCTATAACAATTCCTGATGCTGTATCTACTACTGCTCGTATTAAAGTAGAAGCAGTAGGAAATATTTTCTTTGATATTTCAAATACCAATTTCACCATAACACAAGCATCGCCAGGATTTACATTTGATGATCCGGCAGCAGCTTCAGTTACTTGTGGTGTTGCTACTTCGGCAAGCACAACTTTAGGTTCAGTTTCAATTCTAAACTTTGTAACACCAATTGTATACACTGCAACAGGAAATCCAGCTGGAACTACAGTAACTTTTAGCAACAACAACGTTGTTCCAGGAAACAGCACCGTAGTTACTTTAAATAATATCAGCGGTTTAAATACTGGTACATATACAGTAACTGTAACAGGTACTGCAGGAGCTGTGGTACAAACAAGGGTATTGTCATTTACTTTAGTACCAACATCTGCACCAAGCATTACAACACAACCCGTTAATAGCAGTGCATGTGCAGGTAATTCTATAACATATTCTGTAGTATCTCCTACTCCAGGTGTATCATACCAATGGCAAGTGAGTACTGATGGTGGTTTAACCTATTCTGATGTTGTAGGTGCAAATACTGCTTCTTACACAATTGCATCTGTTGCTGCTAATTTAAACAACAATAGATACAAAGTGATTATTTCAACACAATGTGGTACAACAACTTCAACAGCAGTTACTTTAACCGTAACTACACCTACAGCCATTACTGCACAACCAAATAGTACAACAATTTGTTTTGGACAAAATGCAAACTTTACATCAAATGCAACTGGTGCTGGTGTTACCTACCAATGGCAAGTAAGTACTGATGGCGGAACAACTTGGACAAATATTACTGGTGCAACAAATAGAAACTATAACATTACAGCTCCAGCTTTAAGTTTAAGCAATAATAAATATCGCGTTATCGCTACAGTTGCAACTGGTGCTTGTCCTGGTTCTGTAACTTCAAACGTAGCTACTTTAGTGGTTAATCCTACTCCAGTTGTAGCTGCAACTTCTAACTTAACTAATGTTTGTACAGGTTCTCCTGTTACGCTTACTGCATCAGGGGCAACTACATACAATTGGACTCCAGGTAACTTAACAGGCGCAACGGTTACAGTAAATCCTATTGTAAGTCCTAGTAACCCTGGAACTGCATTGGTAAATACATATACTGTAGTTGGAACCAACACTCAAGGTTGTACGAACACAACAACTGTTCAAGTAACTGCAAATCCATTACCACGTGTAACCATTACATCGGTTCCAAATAATCCAAGTTTGTTCCCAGGATTAACGGCTACATTAACTGCAAACGTTACACCTTCAGCTCCAAATACAACTTACCAATGGTATAAAAACAACGTATTATTGGCAGGTCAAACTGCTCAATCTATTGTTGTAGATATTGATGGTTTAGGAACGTATAAAGCTACTGCAGCAATCGACGGTTTCTGCGAATCAACTTCAATCAATTCTATAACAGTAAAAGATTCAGCTTCTGACATCTTATTCATTTATCCAAATCCAAACAGAGGTGCATTCCAAGTTAGATTTAATGATAAATACAATGGCGAAAGCTATCCATTAAGCATTACCATTTACGATGCCAAAGGATCAAGAGTTTACAAACAATCATTCACTCCAGGAACTACTTTTGGAAGAATGGATGTAATATTGAAAAACGTTGGAAGTGGTGTTTACTTTGTTGATTTAACTGATGCTTCAGGCGTTAGATTACAATCTGGCAAAGTGGTTATCAAACCATAATTTTTTTCGATAAATCCATATTTAAAAATCCCGGTGCCTTTGGTAACCGGGATTTTTTTGAAGTTTAAATCACTTCGCTGGTTTAAAAAGTCAGCGCGAAAATGAGATTGAGAGCGAATTTTCACAATTGACTTTTTTCTTCATTCTTATTCTGTTTCTCGATCTAAACAAAAAAAACTTCGAGCCTTCGTGTCTTCGTGACTTCGTGTCAAATAAAATGCTGCAAGCATTTCACCTTAGTGGCGTTTTGTTTATGTTTGAATCCCTTTGCGTCCTTGCTCCTTTGCGCACTTTGCGTGAAACAAAAACAACAAACAAATAAAATGAACAAACTAAAACTGATTTTTATTTTTAGCATATTTTCTAGCATAACTTCTGTTGCCCAAAATGTAGGATTTTGGAATATTCTTTCTATCAAAAAAGAGAAAAATAAATCCTTTACTTATCAGTTTGATGCACATGTACGTGCTCAAAAATTGATTGATAATTTTAATGCTTACGATTTTCGATTTACCACTGAATACAAAAAAAATGAACACCTTTCTTTTGCAACTATTTTGAGTAATCACTATAATTTTTCTGACGGCGGGAATTTCAAATCTCCCCTTTTGTCAAATGAATTAAGATTTGCTATACAAGCCAAAACAAAACAAAGCTTCGGCAAATTAAATGTAGCCAACCGTTACAGAATTGATCAACGATATTTTTTTAATACAAATACTTTTATTTATAGATTTAGATATCGATTAGAATTAAATATCCCAATTTCTAAAACAATCAAATTACAATGCAATAACGAAACTTTTTTAACAACAGGAAATCGTTTTTCCATTTTCGATAGAAATATTCTGGCCACAGGATTCATTATAAATTGTTCAAAGAAATATGAACTTCAAATCAACTATTTGAATCAATGGGTTCGAAAAAATGATTCAGAAAACTTAGTTAGAACTTTGCAAATTGCCCACACCATAAAAATTTAAATACACAATATCATTCTCTCAAATTTTCTAAAAAACAAGCATTATTTTTCATAACCCCTTTATACTTTCTTTAACATTTGTTTAAATTAATTTCACGCAATGAAAAAAACTGCTCTAATTTTATTTGTGTATATTTTTTTATACCAAATTAATAATCAATGTATTGCTCAAGTTCACCCCAAAATGATTGCAGCATTCAATAAGAATGTTTTTAGTAACGGAGACACCCTTAATTTCGAAATCAATCTAGCCGATAGTTTCAAATCCATAAAAACAGCATCCATTCATTTATGGATTGAAGAAATTACAACAGGAAGAAAATGGCACTACAAATACCCTTTATTAAATGGCAATCTAAATGCCAGTTTAAAAATTGACTCAACATTAAAGCCTGGCAATTATGCATTCAACTTTATGATGCAACGAAATTTTTTCAGGATAAAAGGCAAAATTCAAAACCCTGAAAAAAATGATATTCTGGTGAATTATGTTTTACTCTCAAAAGATAAAGAAATTGTTACAGGTATTTTACCTCTTGATTTTGATAAGTCCTTCATCAGTGAATGTATGTTGTTTCAAGATTCTGCACACATATTTTTTTCGAGACCTTCGCACAAAGGCACTGAATTGCAAATTGAATTTATGAATGATTTAGATTCAAGTTATAAAGTGGAAGATAGTATCACCAATTTTATCAGCATTAAAAATGACACGGATTCATCAACAATAATTAATCTAGCTCCATCAAATTATCAATTTAATAAAACAGACAATCTTTATAAAACCATAATGCCGGCGGTAGTTGTAAACTCAAAATCAAAAAAAATAATTGATGACTATCAAAAGGAAAATGTATCAGGCATGTTTTCTGGAGTTGATGGAACTGTGATAGATGGTTTAAGTTCGGATGAAATTGCCAATACAAATAATTTACTTACTTATCTCACTTTCAAAGTTGCAGGATTAAGCATAAAAACGTCAGATGAAGGCACTGAAGAATTGGTATGGAGAAAACATCGCACAGATATTTATGTCAATGAAATCAAAGCAGATCCTGAACTTTTACAAGACATCATACCTGCAGAAATTGCCATGATAAAAATTTATGAACCTGGAATTCCTGTGGCTTTTGGAAGCGCAGAAGGTGGTACAATTGCTATCTATATGAAACATGGGATTTATTTGAGAAAAAACAAACCGACAAATAATTTCTATATCAATGGATATACTGGATTGAATGCCATTTGGAAATAATTCTTAATTAAAATATTCATCTCTAAAAAATAATCATGAAAAAAAATTGGCTAATAACTGGATGCTCAACAGGATTTGGACGTGCATTGGCATTGGAAGCATTGGCGCAAGGGCATCACGTAGCGGTTGCATCTAGAAATACAAATGACGTTTCAGACATCATTGAAAAATATCCTGATTTAGCCTTGGCCGTTTCATTAGATGTAACCAATAAACAACAAATTACTGACGCTGTAAAATTGACAATAGAAAAATTTGGAAGCATTGATGTATTGGTGAATAATGCAGGCGTTGGTTATTTTGGTGCAATAGAAGAAAGTGAAGATGATGAAGTAAGAAGAATGTTCGACATCAATGTTTTCGGGCTAGGAAACATGATTCAGGAAGTGTTGCCATTTATGCGTAAACAAAAATCTGGTCATATTTTAAACGTTGCTTCGATTGGCGGTTTACGTTCTTTCCCAGGTGTTGGTTATTATAACGCTACGAAATATGCAGTTGACGGATTAAGTGAAGCATTATACAAAGAAGTTTCACCTTTGGGCATAAAAGTTACCATCATTGCACCAAGTGGATTCCGTACCGATTGGGCTGGTCGCTCCGCAAACGATACACAAATAAAAATTGACGACTACGAATTAACTGCTCGAAAAAATATGGGCGATATCCGAAAAAGCAGTGGCAATCAACCCGGCGATCCTGTTCGCGCAGCTAAAGCCATGATTATGATTACTGAAGTTGAAAACCCACCTTTAAGATTACTTCTTGGCGCTGGTGCATTAAAAGGTGCTCGATTGAAAATTGAAGAACTGAAAAATGATTTTGAAACTTGGGCTGAAGTTTCCGAAGGTGCTGATGCTCCAAAGGATTAAAATGATGAGGTAAGTAAATTAGTAATTAAAAATTCAAAAGTAAAAAGTAAAAAAAGTTTATCTAAAATGATAGGACAAATCGTTTTATACGCACATTAATTTTTTCATTTTTGAATTTTTACTTTTTACTTTTTCATTCTACTAAATATTCATTTCCGTTTGCATTTAGAATTTCAGGATATTCTGATTAAATTTGCCGACTTATTGTTTTTTAAATTTCTATATGAATAAAAATATGTTTTTGAATAGTGGTGAAGATGAAATGGAGTTTATGCCTATTATCCCCCTTAATGAAGAAGATACAAGCGTTGATGATCAACCCATACCGGATGAACTTCCAATTTTAGCGCTGAGAAATACCGTGCTTTTCCCTGGAGTGGTTATACCGATTACTGTTGGTAGAGATAAAAGTATTAAAGCCGTTACAGAAGCGTACAAAACAGATAAGCTTGTTGGTGTTATTGCTCAAAAAGACAGCTCCATTGAAGAACCTATTCCGAGTGATTTAGAATCCATTGGTACGGTTGCTAAAATTGTAAAGCTGATTAAAATGCCAGATGGCGGAACTACCGTTATCATTCAAGGTAAAAAGCGTTTTAAGTTGGTTCAAATCACTTCTGAAGAACCTTATTTCAAAGCCACCATTAGCTTGCTCGATGAAACGAAAATGGTTTCTGATAAAGGATTTGATGCCATGATTAGCAGCATCAAAGATTTGGCATCTCAAATTGTTGGACTTTCGCCAAACTTACCGAGCGAAGCAGCCATCATTTTAAAGAATATTGAAAACCCGTCTTTCCTCATACATTTCGTAAGCAGTAATTTAAACTGTGATCTAAAACAAAAGCAACAACTTTTAGAAATCAACGAAATAAAAGAACGTGGCGAATTGTTGATGAACCTCATGCATACAGAACTTCAATATGCTGAATTAAAAAACAAAGTAACCAACAAAACCAGGGCTGAATTAGACAAGCAACAACGTGATTATTTTTTACAACAGCAAATGAAAGCCATCAAAGATGAATTGGGTGGCGAAAATGCAGCTGAAGTAAAAGAAATGATGAAAAAAGCAGAGTCGAAAAAATGGACAATTGCTGCTAAAGAAATGTTTAATAAAAGCATCGAGAAGCTTGAAAGGATGCACCCCTCTACCCCAGATTATTCCATCATTTATAATCACCTGGATTTATTGTTGGATTTACCATGGGAAGAATATACTGCAGATACGTATGATCTAAAAAAAGCAAAAAAGATTTTAGACAAAGACCATTACAGTATGGATAAAATCAAGGAGCGTATTTTAGAATATTTAGCCGTACTCAAATTAAAAGGCGATATGAAAAGTCCGATTCTTTGTTTTATAGGCCCTCCAGGTATTGGTAAAACGAGTTTGGGAAAAAGTATTGCAGCTGCCATCAACAGAAAATATGTGCGTGTGAGTTTGGGTGGATTACATGATGAAAGTGAAATTCGCGGACACCGGAAAACCTATATTGGCGCGATGCCCGGAAGAATTATCCAATCTATTCG
>CANFUJ010000082.1 GCA_947450165.1 Chitinophagaceae bacterium | reverse complement strand
TAACGACACGTTCAACCAAATGCTACATGTAATCAAACAAGCAAAAAATAAATTTGTGATTTCTGGAAGGATAAAAATAAACGATAAAGATGTTGAACCCGCATCTACAACTCTATTCGACTTCAATGATTATTTTTCCAAAAACCACACCGATTTTATTTTATTTTGCGAAGGAAATGAAAATCTCACTTTTGTAGAAATCATTGAAACACTAAAAAGCAATCGAATAAAATCAACTTGCTTATTCAATATTAATAATAAACCATTTATTTTTGGCAACAATAACATCATTGCTGAAAATATGGAGGAGGCCGCTACAATTGATTCAGCCAATCTTCAATGATTTTTTTGAAATTTTCAGGTTGGGTTTTCAAAGTTTGATTATTATCCTTTGAGCATTTTAATACTTCGCTAATTTTTAAATCTTTTTGTTGTACAAATTGAAACAGTCCATTGTTGCTCAAATGAATGACTAAATACTCTTGTTCTGGCTGTGCGGGTGTTGGTACAAGAACTGCATTTTTATGTAGTGTAATTAAATCCATAATGGTTGAATATCCAGATCGAGACAACACCATCTCTGATTGTGCAATTATAGCATTCAATTTTTCAGCATCTAGATGATTGTAAATGGTTAGGTTTTCAAATGAATGTTTTGATTCGTTTTCTTCATTGGGCAATCCCCTTACCATCACTATTTTTTCTTTACAAAGATGTAATTGTGATAAAATGATTTCCTCAAATACAGAACGTTGCGGTTCGGGACCGGAAATGATGATGCAAAGTTTGTACTCTAATTCAAGTTCTAATCTTTTGAACCTTGATAGTGCACCCAGATATTGTACAGGAACGTTGGGTAATTTTTTCGGATGAGATAAATCACCAGCTAGGGTTATTTCTTTTTCAAAATCTGGCACCCAGCAAGTGCTAAATTTATTGATATAATGATAGTGGATTTTATGCGCAATTTTATCAAAAAGCTTCAATCCCGTTTTTATTAAAAGCTGATGGGTTATATAAACAGATGGTATTTTGTTTGAGTAAAACCCCAATCGATTGTCGCTTATTACGCCATTAATATTATAGGTTTTTATCGCTTCTTCAACCCATCTTTTTTCATAATGAATGACTTTTGAAATTCGAGGCAATTGAGTTATGATTTTCAATAAAAATGTAACTCGTTTTTTGCTGTATTCTATTTGATATCCTTTTAATGGCAAAATGGTTATGCTGGGAAATTCCGTTTTCAACAATTTTGCGGTTGAACCTTCTGCCCCTATAAATATGATGCAATTATGTAATAACAATTGTTTGATCAAAGGAACACATCTAGTGGCGTGCCCCAAACCCCAATCTAAAGGCGCAATTAAAATCCGATTATTGTTTAACGCCATCCAAAATAATTTTTAAAAAAAGTGAAATCGATCCTGTAATTTGGTAAAATTAGTTTATTTTAGATTTCATAAAAATGAACCTTATTATGAAAACATTGTTAATCGTATTATTAGCGGCCCTAATCGTTTCTACAGGATGTTCGAAAAAAGTGTATTGTGGATGTCCAGGAAGTAAAGGAATGACAGGATTTTAAATTTTAAAAATGCATAAATCTAACCGAGATTTATTGGTGATGCTCAAGCAAGAATTAATGACACCTCAGTCTGTAGAGATTGAGGTGAATAAATTACATGAGCTTTTGTATAAAACAGAACGACTTGATTGTTTTGCTGCTGCGCACGAATTAATTGACCTAAATAGATACAAAATTCACAACCATAGTTTTGAAATCAAAAGATTAATCCGATCTAAAAAAGATCATCCATTTGTTTTTATATCTAACCTAAACTAGTTAGCTTAATTGAGATAATGCATTTCTCAATGCTTTGATTACATTTTCAATATCCGCTTTCTTACAACATCCTACACTTATTCTATACCAATTGTTTTCGCGGTCTGATCCAAAATAACCAAACGGCACTAAAGCCAGTTTTGCTTCTGACAAAACATATTCTGTAACGGCTGCTTGATTGTCTAATAGTTTTCCATCAGCTGTTTTTTTACCCACTAGGTTTATTTGAACAGTTAAATAAATGGCAGCTTGTGGCTCAATAGAATCAACACTAAACCCTTCAGTTTTCAATTGCTGAAACCCTTGATGTAAATTAATTAAACGGTACGAAATTTCATTTTTAATGTTTGTCAAATAGCTTTCTACTGCTGGTTCGTTGATTAAATATTTGGCAACCGCTTTTTGTTCTGCCATTGGAGCCCAGGAACCAACATGGCTATTAATCGCTTTCATTTTGTTGATTACATATTCTGGACCCATCGACCAACCCACACGAACACCAGTAGCAGCAAATGCTTTACTAATTCCATCAACAAAAATGGTATAATCGCGCATTTTGGGATTTAATGAAACTGGATCATGATGTTTGGTATCTCCAAAAGTTAATGCGCTATAAATTTGATCGTACATCACGTACAATTTTTTATCATCAGCTCCTCTACTTTCATTTTCATTTACAACCAAATTGCATATTTTTTCAAGCTCCTCTTTCGTAAAGACTGTTCCTGTAGGATTCAAAGGCGAACAAAGTGCTAAAAGTGTGGCTCCTTTTATATGTGGCGCAATTTGCTCAGCTGTAGGCATAAAATTATTTTCACGTAGTGAAGTAATCTGTATGTGCTGACCTTCATTAAAATGCGTGTAATGATTGTTGTTCCAACTTGGAACTGGATAAATCACTTTATCATTTTTATCCACGATACTTCTGAAAATTGAATAAATCAAGGGGCGGCCGCCACAAGCAACCAAAATCTCATTGGTCCCGTATTTCAAACCCTGATTTTTTTCTACAAACGATAAAACAGCTTTTCTTAAATCCAATTCTCCATCAGCTGCCGGATAAGTTGTAAACCCTTCCGTATAAGCTTTTATAATGTTATCTTTTAGTTCTTCCGGAATAGGGAACTCTTTCGAATCGAAATCTCCAATCGTATAATTATAAATATGATTTCCCGCTGCAATTTTTTCTTTAACCAAAGCGCCCAACTTCACAATTTCGGATGCAATTAATGTTTCAGCCAAATGGCTTAGCTTGTTTTTAGACATATATTATTTATTGAAATTTTCTAAAGCACAAAAGTATTGCTAATGAACTTTAAAACAAAAATTGAGGCAGTATTTTCAAAATCTTAACCACAACATTAAAAGTTATTTAAAAAATCAACCCATTTTTACAATTTAATTCAAACAACAGATAAAAATTGAATGATTTGTGAAAATTAATTATTGAATCTTATCTTTGTTAGCGTAATTGAAAAAAATCGAATTTTTGCAGCACTAAAAGATTGTTTTTGGGGAATTATGCCAATTAATAAACATTTTTTGATGTAATTCTGTTATCATAGCTGTATTTAGGCTATTTTATTGAACCAATGAGTTTTCGTAATGGAATTTACTCATAAAAAAATGGTTTTTATAAAAATGTCAACCGTTTTTTTGATACAAGTTTCAAATAATTTATATTGTAGGAACATTAACTTTATTTATGTTTAATTTAATTCTGTTTGGGCCTCCAGGAAGTGGAAAAGGCACACAAAGCGAAAAAATAATGGCTCAATATGGTTTAAAACATTTGAGTACGGGAGATTTATTGCGTTCTGAAATTGCAAATCAAACTGCTTTAGGTTTGGAAGCAAAACAATTTATGGATAAGGGGGAGTTGGTTCCAGATGAAGTGGTAATTGGCATGATTAGTTCTGCAATAGATTCAAACGAATCTGTTAAAGGGTTTTTATTTGATGGGTTTCCTAGAACACCTGCACAAGCAGAAGCACTTGATAAATTATTGGAATTAAAAAAAGCACCAATAAGCGTTATGCTGGCACTCGACGTTTCGGAAGAAGAGTTGGTGAAAAGATTAATGAAACGCGGTGAAACCAGTGGTCGTAGCGACGATACAAATGAAGTGGTCATTCGTGCCAGAATTTCTGAATATTTAAACAAAACAGCAGCAGTTGCAGATTATTACCATCAATTCAACAAAGTGAAAATGATTAAAGGAGAAGGTTCTATTGATGAAATTTACCAAAGCCTTTGTTTGGAAATAGATAAAATATTGGGTTAGTAATAACTTGTGATTAAGTGTTTTTAACCCAAACTAAAAAGCATTTTATACTGGTTTTTTTCTCATCTGAAAAATTAATGTCATCTATTCAGCATTCACTGGATAGAAAATTAAAACGCATCACTTTAAAAGCAAGTGCCACATAGGATTTTACTTTCATTCAATTTCGTTACTTTTGCCACTTTATAAATCGAATTTATAATTACATTAATGGGCTTAAAAGAAATTGTTGATATTAATAAGTTGCCTAAACACATTGCCATTATCATGGATGGCAATGGGAGATGGGCTCAGGAAAAAGGTCATGATCGTTTATTTGGTCACCTTCATGGCGTTGAAAGTGTAAGGGATATCGTAGAAGGATGCGCAGAAATCGGAGTTAACTTTCTTACATTATATGCTTTTAGCACTGAAAATTGGGACCGTCCCGAATATGAAGTACTAGGACTAATGGAATTATTGGTAGATACCATTAAAAAAGAAGTGCCTACACTCAATAAGAACAACATCAAACTTCATGTCATTGGTGCTACACACATGATGCCTGAATCAGCTCAGTCAGAACTTCAAGAAGCAATTGATAAAACATCGCATAACACTGGATTAAATTTGGTAATGGCGCTCAGTTATAGTAGCAGATGGGAAATTATACAAGCCACGCAAAATATTGCCAAAGACATTAAATCGGGAAAGTTACAACCTGAAGAAATCAATCAAAGTACTTACAATCAATATTTAACTACTGCACATATTCCTGATCCAGAATTGATGATTAGAACAAGCGGAGAGCACAGGATTAGCAATTTTCTTTTATATCAAATGGCATATACCGAACTATATTTTACCGAAGTTCTTTGGCCAGATTTTAGAAAAGAAAATTTATATGAAGCCATCGTTAACTTTCAGCAAAGAGAAAGGAGATTTGGAAAGACGAGCAGTCAGGTTAAATTATAATTTTAAAAAACAATATGGATTGTCTAATTTGATGGTCCTTTAACAAATAGTTTTCATTAATGGGCTTAATTTGCCGCACTAAAATAATATTGATGCATAGGAATTTAAGTAGGTTTTTATTTTTCTCGATTTTTTGTACGATTGGATTTCAATCTTATGCTCAAAACGACAGCATTCCCGTTTCCGTTAATCCTGCATTAATGGAAATATTTAATGCCAAGTATCCAAAATCTTACACCATAGCTGGAATTTCTGTTATCGGAACAAAAGCCTTCGACCCCGCGCTCATCAGCTCTATATCTGGTATTGCCGTTGGTGATAAAGTGCAAATTCCTGGAACCGATGTTTTTGGTAAGGCCATCGCAAAATTGTGGAAGCAAAGTTTGGTTTCAAATGTAGTTATCAATATTACCAAATTAGAAGATCAAAACATTTACCTTGAAATTGACATCACAGAGCGTGCAAGATTGATTGATTATAAAATCGTTGGTGTTTCAAACGGTGAAAAAGATGATCTTGATACAAAAATCGGTTTGGCTAAAGATAGAGTGCTTACCGAAAACATGAAACTTAGTGCTGTTGAAATCATGCGTAAATTCTTTTATGAAAAGGGATTTAGAAATGTTTCTATTCAAATGAAAGAAGATATCATTGAAGGCATCAACAATGGCGTTTCACTTACATTTACTGTTGTAAAAGGGAATAAAGTTAGAATCAATTCCATCAACTTTACTGGAAATGAACAAGTAGAAGACACGCGTTTGAAAAAACAAATGAAAGGCACCAAAGAAATGCCAAGATTCACCTTGTTCCCTGAAAATATTGTAAGCCCTTATGGCGATTCTTCTAAAGGTTACAATTTTAAAAACTTTGTACATAACCGCGATTTTTTATCTCCTACAAGAATCCTTAGTTTCTTAGATCCTTATCTGCGAGTTAAATTTAGTGGCGCAAAATTCAATGAAACAAAATATCAAGAAGATAAAGAAAAAGTACTGGAATACTATAATGCGCAAGGTTTAAGAGATGCTCAACTTGTAGCAGATACGCAAGTTTTAAACAACAAAGGAAATCTGAACATTGATATCAAAATTGATGAAGGTAGAAAATACTATTTTGGAAATATCGCCTGGAAAGGAAATACAAAATACTCAGATTCTATATTAAATATTTTATTGGGTATTGAAAAAGGCGATGTTTACAATAATGAATTGCTTAATAAAAGATTGGGTAAGCAAATGTCTGCAGAAGGTGGCGATATCAGTAGTTTGTATCAGGATGATGGGTTTTTATTTTTTCATATCGACCCAATTGAAACTTCGGTTTACAACGACACTATAGATTTTGAAATCAGATTGGCTGAAGGCCCACAAGCTACTTATGGAAACATAACGGTATCGGGTAACGATAAAACAAAGGATTACGTGATTTTGCGTGAAATGCGTACTGTTCCTGGACAAAAATTTAGTCGTGCGGATATTATCCGTACACAACGTGAGCTTTCACAACTTGGATTTTTCAATCCAGAAAAAATAAATCCGAATGTTGTACCAAACTCCGATAATGGAACGGTAGACATCAATTGGGAAGTAGAAGAAAAATCATCTGATCAGTTGGAATTATCTGCAGGATTTGGCGGTGGTATTGGATTAACGGGTACTTTGGGGGTTACGTTTAACAACTTCTCTATAAAAAATATTACCAGCAAATCAACTTGGGATCCATTGCCTTCAGGAGATGGACAAAAATTAAGTCTACGTATTCAATCTAACGGACGTGCTTATCGTTCATACAATTTCTCATTTACTGAACCTTGGTTAGGTGGTAAAAAAAGAAATTCATTTTCTGTGAATTATTATAACACCAAGTTTTCAAACTCTACTGATCCTTATGGTAATTATTGCAAATACTGTGGCGACACATCTTATGTAAAAACAGTAGGTATGGGCATTTCGCTTGGTAAACAATTAAAATGGCCTGATGACTATTTCAATTTGATTTACTCGCTAAATTTCCAACAATATAAGTTGAAGAATTATGGTCAAATTTTTAGTGGTTTTAGTAATGGTAATTCTACAAACATCAGTTTGAAGCTTACTTTGCTTAGAAACTCAGCCGGACCTAATCCAATTTTTCCTACCAGTGGATCTAATTTTTCTTTGAGTGGACAGTTTACACTGCCTTATTCTTTACTTGGCATCAATTCTAATTCAAAAAATAAATACGAATTACCTGAGTTTCATAAATGGCGTTTTTCGGGCGATTGGTACACGCCAATTGGAAGAGCAAGAGGGGCAGAAAAAAACAGACAATTCATTTTACGCACTGCAGCTAAATTTGGATTTATTGGTAGATACAATCAAAACTTAGATGTATCTCCATTTGAACGCTTTCAGGTTGGTGATGCAGGTTTGAGTAATACTCAAGCATTGCTTGGATATGATATTATAGCACATCGTGGATACCCAGTTTATAGCAATTCAAATCCAAGGGTTAATCCTGACGGAATAAGTCCTTCGCAATATTTTACCATTTATAATAAATATGTTGTGGAATTGCGTTATCCATTTAGTACCAGTGCAAGTAGTACCATTTATGGGTTAACATTTTTTGAGGCAGCAAACGGATGGTATGATTTTAAAACCTACAATCCTTTTAAATTAAGACGTTCGGCGGGTGTGGGTATGCGCTTTTTCTTGCCGATGTTTGGATTGCTTGGATTTGATTATGGTGTTGGGTTAGATCGTTTCGATCAAAACACGGGTTTAAAAGGAGCTGCTAAATTTACATTTATGCTAGGTCAAGAACCAGAATAAAAAAATAAATAAACACCATTTTATGAAAAAATTATTTTTATTACTCACTTGTTCGATGTTGCTTGCAACAGCTGGTTTTACACAACGTTATGCAGTAATAGACTCTAAATTTATTTTGGATAAAATGCCAGAATATAAAGAAGCACAAACAAAATTGGATCAGTTTAGTGAGTTATGGCAACAAGAGATTGATCAAAAACAAGCGGCAATGGATAAAATGGTAAAAGACTTTGAAGCAGAGCAAATTATGTTGCCAGATAATTTAAAAAAGAAACGTGAAGATGAAATTTTCAACAAAGAGAAAGAGCTTCGTGATTTACAAAGAAAGCGTTTTGGATTTGAAGGTGATTTGTTTAAAAAAAGACAAGAATTGATAAAGCCCGTACAAGATAAAGTTTACAATGCGGTACAAAAAATGGCCGTAGAAAAACAATATGATTTTATCTTAGACAAAAGTGAAGGAATTACCATTATATTTGCCGACCCAAAATTGGATAAAAGTGAGGAAATTTTGAAAAGCATGGGCGTTAAATAATACCAAGTATTACAATACAAAAGAGTTTTCTTTAACATAAATAAAAAACCATTAATCAAAAAAATAAAAACGCAATGAAAAAAATGTTCGTAGTTGCTGCATTGGCTTTGACAGGATTCGGAGCAAGCGCACAGAATAAAGCAGAAGTTAAAATTGGATATATCAATACCGATGAATTAATAGCTGTAATGCCAGAATATCAAACTGCAATGAAAGAAATGCAGGATTTGCAAGAGTCATTAGACAAACAAGGTCAGGAATTGAATGATGAAGCAGAACAAAAACGTGATCAATTTTTGAAAGATTCATCAACATACACACCAACGATGAAAGAAATCAAGCGTGAAGAGTTGATAAAATTGATTCAACGTGTTCAAAACTATTCAACAGAAGCGCAAGAAAAAATCAAACAAACAGGTCAGCAAAAAATGACCCCAATACAACAAAAAGCGGTAGAAACCATTCGTACTGTTTCAAAAGAGAAAGGTTATACTTATGTTTTAGATAACAATGCAGTTTTGGTAGGCCCTCCAGGAGATGATATTTTACCAATTGTAAAAGCAAAATTGGGTATTAAAGAAGTTGTACCAGCAGCTCCAATCAAAAAACCATAATATTTTATCCATAATATTTTTACAAAGCCACTCATTATCGGGTGGCTTTGTTATTTTTGAACAATGAGCAACAACCCAATTGGTGTATTTGACAGCGGATATGGTGGTTTAACCATTTTAAAGGAGTTGGTGGCGGCATTACCTGAATATGATTATTTATATCTAGGCGATAATGCACGTGCCCCATATGGCGATAAAACTTTTGAAGAAGTATATGCATACACATTACAAAGTGTAGAATGGTTTTTTAATCAGGGCTGTTCACTGGTGATTTTGGCTTGCAACACCGCTTCGGCTAAAGCATTAAGAACAATACAACAAAACAATTTACCATTAATCGACCCCGATAAAAGGGTATTGGGGGTAATTCGTCCAACATCAGAAGTAATTGGAGAATTGAGCATTTCGAAACATATCGGCATTATGGGAACTATGGGAACCATAAAATCAGAATCCTATTTAATAGAAATTGCCAAGTTTTTTCCAGATGTAAAAGTAACGCAAGAAGCTTGCCCAGAATGGGTTTCATTGGTCGAAAAAAACCTTTATGCATCAAGCGAAGCAGATTATTTTGTAAAAAAACATATCGATGAAGTTTTATCGAAAGATACAAAAATTGACACTTTATTATTGGCATGTACGCATTATCCCATATTAACCGATAAAATAAAGCAGTTTACACCCGCCGGAATACAAATCATTGCCCAAGGTGAAATTGTAGCCAAGAGTTTGAAAAATTATTTAAGCAACCATAAAGAAATGGAAGTGAGTTGTAGTAAAATGGGTAAGAAGCATTTTTTTACCACTGGGGATGTTGCCGATTTTAATGCGCATGCGAGTTTGTTTTTTGGGGCAAAAGTATCGGCAGAAAAGCTGATTTTTTAAAAAATTAAAAAAACTCATAAATTCTTTTAGAATCTTCTTTCATTTTTTGTTTAATTCCCCTACCTTTGCCCTCCTTTCACATGAAGCCGGGATGGTGCCTGGCCGACAGTATTAAGCAAACAACATTTGTAAAAGGAAAAACTTAAAACAATGCCAGGTAAAAAAAGGACTTATCAACCCCATACACGTCGTAGAAAATCAGTGCATGGATTTCGTGCTCGTATGCAAGATGCAAACGGACGCAAAGTATTAGCAAGCCGTAGAGCAAAAGGTCGTCATAAATTAACTGTTTCTGACGAGCACGGTTCAAAAAAATAAAATAATACTTTGGCAAATGCCATTGAAAATTATACAGCCTTTGCATATGCAAGGGCTTTTTTTATTGGTAGATGGTTTGTTGTTTGGGGTTTGGGGTTTGGCAAGTCAATAGTTCAACGGTTTAATGGTTTAACGGTTTAACGGTTGATCGACATTTTGTTATTAGAATTATACCGATTGGATATCTGTAATGGTCCAATGTCCCAAACGCCAATCGCTTAGAAATTTATCTTTTTAAATGCAATGATTTTGGTATAAATTACAAGAAGTGGAAAATAAGCAACGATATTTTTTGGGGAAAGAAAGCAAACTAAAAAGCAGAAATGTAATACAACAATTATTTTCT
>CANFUJ010000081.1 GCA_947450165.1 Chitinophagaceae bacterium | reverse complement strand
TTCTGTTGGAACGATAAGTGTTCCAGCGTCTTCGTTTCCGAATTAAATCTGGGTTATCCATATTTTAATAATTTTCATTTTTTGATTGTCAATTTTTTATGTCGCACCTACGGAGCTATTGATATATCGCACCTACGGAGCTATTGATATGTCGCACCTACGAAGTTATTGATATATCGCACCTACGGAGCTAGTGTGGTATTGCTTTTATTGAGTTTAATATTCACTGTATAAATTAATTTTTATTTGTTTAGATAAGGGTGTAAATTTCTTTAATCAATTGGTTTTTGGATTATTCAAATCATCCCCACGCTCCAGAGGAGCGAAATCACAATAGAAAGTAATTAAGTCAATATTCGAGCTCCGTAGGTGCGACATAAAAAATGAGTATTTCAATTTCACATTAACATCCTCATTGATGCGACATAATTATTGTATTTTATTCAACCCACTCAAATAGATATTTTTCATCGTATTCAATATAAAATTGTTCCAAAAATTCGAGGTATTCGTTTTTAAATGATTTCTCTTTGTGATGCTGTTCTTGGTTGTTAATATAATTTATTATGGTTTCTAAATGCCATTGAGTATATGAAAATGCTCCGAAGCCTTCCTGCCATTGAAATTTACCAATTACATATTGTCTATCATTGATCCATTTCGATGAATTACATTTAATATCTCTAACTAAATCAGATAATAAGATGTTTGGTTTTACACTAATTAGAATATGTATGTGGTCTGCCACACCACCAATTGCATATACTTTCTGCTCTTTACCATTTACAACCCCACAGATGTATTTATATAATTCATCTTTCCATTCCTTTTGGATTAAACTTTTTCGCCCCTTTACCGCGAACACCACTTGAATATATATTTGCGAAAACGTGTTTGCCATAATCTATATGTCGCCCCTCTGGGGCTTTTTTTAGATTGTAAACATAGAGGGTATTTTGCTTAATAAAATTTAGCACAGGAATAATAAAATTTTATTTTTTTATTGCTTTTTTCATAAATAATTGTATAAATAAAATCAGTTTCTTAGGATTTATTTGGAATAATTAGTATTTCAAAATCCGGTATACAATATCAAAATCCTGTATACAATTTCAAAATCCTGTATACAATTTCAAAATCCTGTATTCCATATCTAATATCCAAAATTCTTTTTTATTTCATTTATTCATCGTAATATTGCGATTGATATGGGAGCAAGTAAAACATCAGATTACACAAAAAAAGAAATCGAATTGGCTAAATACGCTAAAGCCATTTCTCATCCTGCACGCATCGCCATTTTAAATTTTTTGATTAAAAAGAAATCTTGTATTTGCGGCGATATCGTTAACGAGTTGCCCATTTCTCAAAGCACCGTTTCACAGCATTTAAAGGAACTAAAAGCTTCCGGTTTAATTAAAGGAAACATTGATGGGGTTTCGGTTTGCTACTGTATTGATGAAAAAGAATGGAAAAAAGCAAGCACATTATTGGGTGGCTTTTTTGAAAAAATTATTATCAACAAATCAGTTTGTTGCTAAAGTATATCGTTTTAAATCCGTATTAATTATAAAAAACAAACATTATGCAAACAGAAAATGAACTTAAAGAAATCGTAAGATTAAAGTATAGCGAAATTGCTTTACAAGATAAAGAAACCAATATGTCGTCGTGCTGCGGAGCCGGTGGATGCTCAACAGAAGTGTACAACATCATGTCTGAAGATTATTCTACCTTAAATGGCTACAATGCAGATGCAGACTTAGGTTTGGGCTGTGGTTTGCCCACTCAATTTGCTAAAATTAAAAAAGGAGATGTGGTGATTGATTTAGGTAGTGGTGCAGGCAATGATTGTTTTATTGCTCGTCACGAAACTGGCGAATCTGGTAAAGTTATTGGTATTGATTTTACTACAGCTATGATTGAAAGAGCTAGAATAAACGCAGATAAAAGAGGGTATAACAATGTAGAATTCAGACAAGGTGATATTGAAAAAATGCCTATCACAGCTAGTGTTGCTGACGTTGTTGTAAGCAATTGCGTATTAAATTTAGTGCCCAATAAAAATGCCGTTTTTAGTGAAATTTTTAGGGTACTAAAACCTGGAGGGCATTTTTGTATTAGCGATGTTGTTTTGTTGGGCGCATTGCCTCAAGCTTTAAAAAAAGATGCTGAAATGTATGCTGGTTGCGTTGCTGGCGCCATTCAAAAAGAAGTATATCTCGAACTCATCCATGCCAATGGTTTTAAAAATGTAGTTGTTCAAAAAGAGAAAGCAATTGTTATTCCTGACGACATCTTAATAAATTATTTATCAACCGAGGATGTTAAATCTTATAAATCTGGCACAGCTGGTATTTTTAGTATTACCGTTTTCGCTCAAAAACCAGAGATGAATTTTTGTGCTCCTGGTTCTGGATGTTGTTAAAAAAAACTTTAAAAAATGGCAAACAATAATTGCAATCCTGTTATTGAAAGAAAGAAATTAAGCTTTTTAGATAGATACTTAACCTTATGGATTTTTTTAGCAATGATTGCTGGAGTTTCTATTGGTTATTTTATTCCTTCAGCCCCAAAATTTATTCTGTCTTTTTCTAATGGAACTACCAATATTCCTTTGGCCATTGGATTGATTTTAATGATGTATCCGCCCTTTACGAAAGTGAAATATAATCAACTGGGTGAAGTGTTTAAAAACACCAAAATATTAGGAGCTTCGCTTTTTTTAAATTGGATTGTTGGACCCATTTTAATGTTTACACTTGCCATTTTATTTTTACACAATTACCCCGAATACATGGTGGGATTGATTTTAATTGGATTAGCAAGATGTATTGCTATGGTTATTGTTTGGAACGAATTGGCTGAAGGTAACAGAGAATATGCTGCAGGCCTAGTTGCATTGAATAGCATTTTCCAAGTATTATTATATAGTGTTTATGCTTTCATTTTTGTAACCGTACTTCCTCCACTTTTTGGCATTTCTGGTTCTGTTGTAAATATTAGCATTGGTGAAATTGCTCAAAGTGTGGCGATCTATTTAGGTATACCATTTTTGGCTGGTTTTTTAACAAGAGCAATCCTAATAAAATTAAAAGGAGTGGAATGGTTTACCACAAAATTTATTCCTAAAGTTTCTCCAATTACATTGATTGCATTGCTATTTACCATTGTTGTTATGTTTAGTTTAAAAGGACAGATGATTGTACAAATACCGTTTGATGTTTTACGCATTGCACTCCCATTGGCTGTATATTTTGCATTGATGTTTTTCATTAGTTTTTTAATTGGTAAAAAAATGGGAGCTGATTATTCTACCAATACTTCAATCGCTTTTACAGCAGCTGGAAATAATTTTGAGTTGGCCATTGCTGTTGCCATTGGGGTTTTTGGCATCAACAGCGGACAAGCTTTTGCTGGTGTGATTGGTCCCTTGGTTGAAGTGCCTGCATTAATTATTTTGGTTAACGTAGCTTTCTGGTTAAGAAATAAATTTTATTCTTCTAATTCATAAATAATTTTTCAATGAAAAAAGTTTTGGTATTGTGTACTGGCAATAGTTGTAGAAGTCAAATTGCACATGGTTATTTACAGCATTTCGCTGGTGATAAAGCGGAAGTATTTAGCGCTGGTGTCGAAACGCATGGGGTTAACCCAAAAGCCATTGCAACCATGAAAGCAGATGGCATTGATATTTCTACACATACGTCAAACAACATTTTAGAATATCAGAACGTTGATTTCGACTTCGTCATTACTGTTTGTGATAACGCAAAAGAAAGATGCCCATTCTTCCCAAGCAAAGCAGTGAAGTTTCATTACAATTTTCCTGATCCTGCAAAATCTACTGGTACTGAAGAAGAAATTAATCTTGCTTTCAGCGAAGTAAGAGACATGATTAAAAGTTATTGCCGAGATTTTACAACTACCAATCTATCATAATTTTTCATTTTATACTTGTTGACTTTTTTATCATTAATTTCTTGTTTCAATATTTTTTAAAAAAGTTGAACTTATTTTAAACAATTTTAATTGTTGTATGTTTTGTATAAAAAACATATTTCATGGCACGTTTATTTGATAAGTATAATTTAGGGTTGTTGTTTCTTTCTTTCTTCTTTTCTGCTTCTTTAGTTGCACAAAAAACAGGCAGTATAAGTGGAATTGTACTTCAAAAAAATACGCAGCAAGCGCTTGTTGGTGCTACAATCAATGTTTCCGGAACTTCAATTAATACCGTTTCCGATTCATCTGGAAGATTTAGATTGTTGAATATTCCAGTTAAAACATACAATGTATTGGTTAGTTCTGTTGGCTATAAAACCAGCACCATTTATAATATTGTAGTTAGCGTTGGTAATGAAAATGTGTACACAGTTGAGTTAGAAAATAATGACAATAAACTTCAGGAAGTTATTATCAAATCAAATAAACGCAGCGTTCGTGCCGCATCACTCGAAACACCTTTAAGCGTTCAACGACTTACATCTGAAGAAATTAGAAGTAATCCTGGTGGTGATTTTGATATCAGTAAAGTTATACAAACATTGCCCGGCGTTGGTGGTGGACAACAAGGTGGTTCTTTCAGAAACGACATCATTATCCGTGGCGGCGCTTCTAATGAAAATGTTTTTTATTTAGATGGAATTGAAGTTCCTGTAATTAATCATTTTCAAACACAAGGCAGTAGCGGCGGTCCCCAAGGAATTTTAAATACTTTTTTTATTGAAGATGTTAAGTTGAGTTCTTCTGCATTTGATGCCCGATTTGACAATGCTTTAAGTAGCGTTTTTCAATTCAAACAAAAGAATGGTAACGCAAATAAATTTCAAGGAAACCTTAGAGCGAGTTTTACGGAAATGGGTTTAACTTTAGAAGGTCCGTTATCTAAAAATAAAAAAACAACTTTTCTGGCTTCTGCCACTCGATCTTATTTGCAATATTTATTTCAAGCCATTGACTTACCCATCAGACCAAATTATTGGGATTTTCAAACAAAGATTACCCATCAAATAAATAATAAAACCACACTTACATTTATAGGTATTGGTGCAATTGATGATTTTTCATTTGCTTCACCTAAAGAAGCTACACCCGAAAAATTATATGCTTTAAACTCAAGCGTAAATTTAAATCAGTGGAATTATACCATTGGCGCTTCGTTGAAAAAAAGTATTCCTAATGGCTTTTGGAATCTGTCTTTAAGTAGAACAAGTTTCAATAACACAATAGATAAATACGAAGACAATGAAAACCCAACTCCAGAAAGCAAAACATTAGATATTGTTAGTGTTGAAAACGAAAATAAATTAAGATTTGATGTCAATAAAAACATCAATGGTTGGAAAATTTCTTATGGCGCATCTGCTCAATTGGCATCTTACACCAACAATTCATTTGCGGTTATTTTAAAAGAAGTTAGAGATTCAAGCAATATAATTGTTCAAAATAAATTGATTCAAAATTTCCAAAGTCCTTTAAAACCATTTGTTAGATTGGGTGCTTTTGCACAAATAGGGAATAGGTTTATAGACAATCGTTTGGGCGTTAGTTTTGGTATTAGATCGGATGTAAACACGTTTACAACAAGCGGCATGAACGGATTAAAAACTTTGTCACCACGATTATCAGTAAGTTATGTTTTGGCCAACAAATGGACATGGAATGCTTCTGCTGGAATTTATTACAAAATACCTACCTACACCATTTTGGGTTATGCTGAAAACAATTCGCTTGTAAATAAAAATATCGAATATCAAAGCAGTACGCATTACACTACGGGAATTGAGTATCTCCCCAACGATGCACTGCGCATTACGTTAGAAGGTTTTTACAAACAATACAATCATTCTCCAGTATCTGTTAGAAACGGCATTTCATTGGCAAATTTAGGTACAGATTTTACGTTGCTTGGAAACGAAGCAGTACTAACTAATGGAAAAGGAAATGCATATGGTATTGAGTTTTTTGCCCAGAAAAAATTGACAAAGAAATTCTTTGGAATTTTATCTTATACTTTTTATAGAAGTTTATACAGTGGCGCAAATGGTAAATTGGTTTCGAGTAGCTGGGACAATAAACATTTGCTTTCGGTTACTTGGGGATATAAATTTCAACACAATTGGGAATTGGGCTTAAAGTTTCGTTATCAAGGTGGCGCACCTTACACACCTTTTGACGAGGTTGTATCTAGAGTCAATTATCTTTCACAAGGAAAAGGAACTTTGGATTACTCAAAATTAAATTCCCAACGCTTAAATGGTTTTAATAGCAGTGATGTCCGTATTGATAAGAAATGGAATTTTAAAAAAATCACGTTGGATCTTTTCTTAGATGTAACCAATTGGTATGTAGCAAAAAATCCTTCTATACCTGAATACACATTCATGCGTACCGCAGATAACAGAACATTTAAAACAACAGATGGTTTACCAATTCGTGCAGACGGAAGCAACGCCATTCCCACATTTGTAAAAAATGATGATCCAAATGTTCGTCCTACAATTGGCTTTATTGTTGAGTTTTAATATGCGGTGAATTATTTTGTAGAAATCTTCATTTCAATATCGCGCATGTCTTTATTTTCTAAAATGGATTTGCTAGCGCCATGTAACCCAACAAAATGAATCACTTTGGCTAAGGCACTAGATTCAATAGAAACATTTTTCCCCATTAATTTTATGATTGGATAAAGCCAACGCATGATTTTATACATCATATTCGGTTCAATTCTTGGTTCAACAGGATAGATATAACCAGGTCTGAAACTGATGAACGATGCAAATCCAATTTTTGACAAAGCATTTTCTGCAGCACCTTTATCTCTGGCAAACATAACTTTAGAATTTTCAGAATTGTCTGCGCCTTGTCCACTCAATAAACAGAATCGTGCGTTCGGAGATTTTGTATAAACAGATTTTGCTAACGCAATAGGATAATCAACAGTAATCTTTCTGAATAGATCGGCAGCTACTGCTCCAGTGTAAACACCCAAACAATAAAATACTACATCTGCATTACTAAAATTTGGAGAACAAGCTTCGTAATTTAGAAAATCCGAAATTACAATTTCCTTTAGCTTATTATGATTGACGCCACTTGGCTTACGAACCAAAGAAATGATTTCTGAAATGTAATCGTCGTTGATACAAAGGTTAAGCACAATGCCACCAATCATGCCACTTGCTCCGGTGATGATAACTTTTTTATTCATAAGGTGTAAAGATATAAACAGTTTTTTTTCTACAACTTAATTCCAAATGATAAAAAAGCCGTACTTCCATCAGCAGGCAAAACGCCTGGTCCTGGATATCCACCTGCTCTTCGGGTAAAATACTTTTCGTTAAACAAATTATTGATACCTGTTTTGATGATGATTCGATTGGGCAATTTAATTTGAAGCGTTGCATCAAAAATTTTATAATTGGGTATTAAACCCGTTTGTCCATTCGAAGAAGCCTTTATTGTGTTATTGGCATCACTGAAGCACTTTCCAACATAATTAAATTGTGTTGTAAATAAAACGTTTTTAAATCCATAACTAATTCCAGTTCGTAAAATATGTCGAGGTGCATTTTCTACTTGATTTCCTTTTATCAAAGCATCTTTATGATTGTTTGAGTAAGTGGCGTCAATAAAACTGTATGAATTGAAAATGCTTAAATCAAAATGTGTATTGATTTTAAACGCTTTTATTGGATTAAATTCAAAAAAGCTTTCAATGCCTTTACTGTTGCTGTTTCCCACATTTGTTACAAGTCTATAATTTGCGCCAGATGGTGTAATCGTACCTATTCTATTGTTGTATTTTAAACGATAAACACTTATATCAAATTGTAAGAAATCTTTTAATTTTCCGCGGTAACCCAAATCGAAATTGTATCCTTTCGAATCTGTTAAATTGGGATCGATAACATCTGTTGTTGGCGGTGCTTGCAAATTTGCAAATTGTATTGGTCTATAAGCTTGCGAGAAGTTTGTATAAAATGCAGTTCCTTTTAAAAATTGATATTCCATTCCAATACCAGCTAAAACAAGTTTTCGCTTTCTAATGATTTGCTGCAAGATGATGTAATCTCCATTTGAAGCAATGCCACTTCTACCAGATGCAGATCCTTCTAATGTTTCAAATCGAATACCTGGAATAACAGATAATCTTTTTGACAATCGAATTAAATTTTCACAAAAAACAGCTGCGTTTTTAGACTTGAAATTTATGTCTTGTTGAAAATTTTCAATCAAAGCCATATCATAATCAGCGCCATTTGTTCCAATACCATTTCCTTTTCTATGTGTTAATCCTTGATATAATCTTATCCCAACGGAAACCGTATTTTGAAGTTTGCCCATTTTATAATCCGAAATCCATCTGCTTTCAACACCTATATTTCTATATTGATCTGCCAATAAAGTTCTATTGTTGAATGCTCCAGTTGTTGTGTTTAAAGAATCGATAACGGTAATTGATGGCGTAAATCCTACGCTATTTCTATCGCCTATGGTTGCAAATAATTTCGTTATCCATCTTTTATTAGAACCCATATCGTAATTGATGATAACTGCGGGTGTACACCAAGTAATGTCAAACCAATTTCTACTTCTTAAACTTTGTTTTGCATCAGATTTAAATAGAGCATCTGTTAATCCCCCTGCTTGTTGACTTCTAATATGCGACAACATTAATTCTGTGGTTAAAGATAATTTAGGTGTGAATGCATAAGAAAATGTAGCAAATCCTGAATTGGAATAAAAGCGGCTATTCTGCCTCCAACCATTACCGTTTCTGTAATTATAAAAGGCGTAGTAATTTATCTTTTTTATTTTACCTCCAATGGCGTTGTAGCTATTTTGTAATGCATTGCTGCCAATGGTTTGGTGTACTTCAAATTCAACAGGTTTATTTATTTCACTTCCATTTTTTAAAATATAATTCACCATGCCACCGAATTGTGGTCCATATTGAAGTGAGCCTTGACCTCTAATAATTTCTATTCGTTGAACGCTCTGAAGTTGCGGATTATAATAAGCTTCAGGATAACCAAAAGGATCTGCGGCAATATCGTAACCATTTTGTCGGATGTTGAATTCCCAGCTTCTATTCGGACTTAGTCCCCTTGCAGCAATGCCAATTTGAATGCCACTTGGATCGCTTTCCCAAATATGCATGCCTGGTGTTTTTGCCAAAACCTGACGCATGTTGTTATTGACCACATTGCCTTGAACATTATCGATTAAAATCAATTCACTTTTTTTTCCAGCATAGATAGAAGTGCCAACGATTTCAGGCATTTGTTGAAAATCTGAATTGCTGTTTTTTCCAACAATGGTAATGTCGGGAAGATTTTTATAATAAAAACTATCTTTATTTCTTGAAATTTCTTGCGCAGATGCAGTGTTCAAGAATAAAAAAAATTCACAGCATAGGAATACGAAATTTTTCATTTTTTCATTTTCACGCAAAACTATTTGTAAGAGAAAAAGGAAAGGTTACGAAATGCGTAATCTGATTTTCGAAAAAGGGAAAAACTATTTAGAGCAAGTTTCTTTTTAAATTATTCATCTATCAAATCGCCCAAATGCAATCGAAGCGCGTTTACTGAGATACTGATTTCCCAGAATGATAAACCCAAAGAAATCAACAAGCACAACATGCTGCTTGAAAATAAATAGATGCCAATTAATTGGTGGCCTAAAAACAAAACCAACATCGCAAATACAGAAAGAAATAAACAAAGTACACCCATGAGTTGCATGTAACGGATAAGCGTCAATCTTAGGTTGAGGTTTTTAATCTCAAGCAAGATATTTTTATTTTCTTCTTTATTATATGTTTTTTTTAATTCTCTTATTAGCTGTGCAATGGTAAGAAATCGATTGGTATAAGCCAATAGAATTAGTGTTGTAGCAGAAAACAATAATGCGGGAGTTTCTATGTTTAATTGCATGAGGTGATTGATTAAAAGTAAAAAATTATTTCTTCATTCTTCATCTATAACGTTTGGTGTTTGGCGTTTGGTGTTGAATGCCCCCATCCCCAACCCTTCCCCCGAAAGGTGAAGGGAGTTTGACAAATTGTAGAGGTTGAAGATTTTCAACCCCTACTGTTGAGATTTTCAATTATTTTGTATCAACTTATTCCTTGGGGGATTGAGGGGGCTACTTCCCCATCACTTTTTCCCATAGTTCTGGAATACGTTTTACCCAAACCAATTCACGTGATTTGGTTTTAGCATCTTGTACGGGTGATCCAAAATAAACTTTATTCGGCTCTAAATCTCCGCCAACACCACTTTGTGCATATACCACAGCATTGGCACCTATTGTCAATGTTTTACTTACACCAACTTGTCCCCATAACGTAACACCGTTTTCTAAATTGGCAACACCGGCAATGCCTACTTGAGCAGCAATCAAACAATTGTGTCCAATTACGGTATCGTGTCCAATATGAATCATGTTATCCATTTTGGTTCCTTTGCCAATTACGGTATCATGACTAACACCTCGATCAATGGTACAACCAGCACCAATTTCAACATCGTCTTCAATAATTACACGACCACAATCCGGCATTTTTTTATACCAAACTGCTCTATCTTTTTTTCCATTATAATA
>CANFUJ010000080.1 GCA_947450165.1 Chitinophagaceae bacterium | reverse complement strand
TTTAAAATAGAAACAACAACGCTTAATACTAAGTTTTTATTTATCAAAGAAGGCAAAGACAATATGTTGGAAGCGGCCTCTACAAATTCGGATCCTATCTTGAAAGTAAATACAGGAAGGGGTCAACTCGTTTCCACCAAAAAATTCAAAGTGGCAGATTTAGTTGAAGTTATGGGTTGGAAAGCAATTGGCGCAAAGCTAATAGATTATTCGAAATCGGTAGACATGGAATGGGAAGTGGTAAAAGAAGATCTAAGTGGACAAACGGAACTATTTTAAAACAATTAAAAAATCAAAATTGCAAGAAACTACTGATATCATCAACATTACAAAAAGCTGGATTGAAAAAATTGTAATCGGACTAAACTTTTGTCCTTTTGCAGCCCAACCTTTCAAATCAAATTCGATTCATTATGAAGTGGTTGTTGAATCCAATTTGAATACAGTGCTCGGTGAATTTTCAAAAGTTTGCACACAGTTAAATGATGACGAATCTATAGAAACCAGCTTAATCATTTTGCCAGAGCACTTCGATGATTTTGAGCAATACCTTGATTTAGTTGACTTATGTGAACAGCTTTTAATCATGGAAGATTTAAATGGCGTATTTCAAGTGGCGAGTTTTCATCCTCAATATTTATTTGCAGGAAGTGAAGAAAGCGATCCTTCAAATTATACCAATCGTTCTCCATATCCGATGATACATATTTTAAGAGAGGATAGCTTGACCACTGCCATTGACAAGCATATTGATGTGGATTCGATTCCAGAAAACAACATTATAAATGCAAGAAATTTAGGATTGGCTTATTTCAAATCATCAGGATTTTTCAAATCTTAATGGAATAAAAAATCTGCAAAATAATTAACGATTAATTGGATTGGTAAAACAATCCAATTTCTGTTTTTATTCTTAATGATTTAAGTCAGAATATCTTTTAAACATGGCTTTTAAATTTGGTTTTGAAATAAATCAGATATAGACTATGAAAACAACTACTTTAACCCATCATCAAAATAGAACCATAAGTTTAAAATGGTTGGCCATACTTCGTGTATTTTTAGGCTTGGCACTATTTTTAAAAGGCATTCGTTTTATTCAAAACAGATCAGAGATTGCTCAAGTGTTCCACGAATCGTTGATATTACAAAAATACTTTTGGTTGCAAACGATAATCCCATGGCTTAATTTGCTTTGTGGCGTTTTTATTATCATTGGATTGTATACTAGATTAGCAGTGATTATTCAAATACCGATACTAATTGGAGCAATTGTTTTTGTAAATGCAAAAAAAGGTTTATTTGCTGGTGAATCAGAGTTGGGTATTTCTATTGCAATCTTGGTGCTATTGGTTGTTTTTTTATTTATGGGAGGGGGATATTTATCGTATGACAAAGCTTTACATAATGATAAAAAAAGTGGTTCATATCCTGAGCAGTGATAGAAGTAAAAAGTCAAAATTAAAAATGTAGAAAGCATTAATTATTTTAACTTCCAATTTTTACCCGCCACGGCGGGCACGCTTTTTTACTTTAAAGTTTAATCATCAACCAAATCTATAGCTTTAATTTTTTTGTTGATTTCTATTTCTAACAATTCAATTTTTTGTTGATTTTTTAGAATAATCAACAAAACATCTTGTATTGAACCCTTTTGAATAGATGTATTTTGCAAAAATTGAAAAAGTTGCTTTTTAAATTCAACATGATCGTGCCATTCACCTAATTTTAATGCAAGATTTTTCATTGCCAAAAAATATTTTTCAGGTAAATCCTGCTTAAATAACTTTAAATAATTTATCCAATATTTCAAATGAATTCTTGTCTGATGCAATTTTGAAACTTTAATTGATTTTTTATCACGATTTTTAGAGTTGTATTTTTCCCAGATTTTAATGTCTTTTTTTATCTCGTTTTTTAAAGTTTTTGAATAAGCTTCTATTGAATCTATTTTTTTGATTTTTTTCGAAACTATTTTTTTGATTTTTTTATAATCAATAGGGTTGGTTTTCATTTTAAAAAAAAGTTGCTTTTCTTTTTTCAGTTCTTTATTTAGTTCCAATTGCAATGGGGTTGATTTTTTTATTTTTTTAAATGTTTTTAAATACACAAACAATAGATCCAATGCTCTTATTTTACCTGCTTGTTTAAATAGCCGCATCAATTGATTGAGGTACTTATTGTTTTTAAACTGAATGCCAGATGCATCAATAATGTTTAAAATCAATTTTAGTTTTTTTATTTCTACCCGCAAATGATGATATTTCTCCAAATTAAAAGCCCGATTATTTTGATTAATCATCTCTTCAATGTTGTGTATCTTTTTTTTGAAATAATTAATGAGTACTTTATTCAATGTTCAATTGTTTTTTCAAAAATGGTATTTAGATTTAGATAAATCAATGTGTTTAATCATTATGACATTTCTTTTTCATCATAAAAAACAAATCGCTAACGCATTTTTTCATCAATAATTTTTATTCTGTTTTCATTATGATAGATTATCTACTTTTGATAAAATTTTCCAGTTATTAAAACTTAATGAAGTCATTAGCTCAACTCAATAAATATTTCTTTAGATATAAATGGCATTTTTTGCTGGGTATCGCATTTGTATTTCTATCCAATTATTTTAGATTATTGTCCCCGCAGATTACTGGCTATATTGTAAATTCTGTTATTCAACTTATTCAAAAAAAATCAGATGCTAATGTTGTAATCCAAAATCAACATTCCAATTTATTATTGCAAGAAATAGATGCGTATTTTAAAAATTACAGCTATTCAAACAAAATTTTATTTGCAGGTTTATTATTGATATTACTGGCTATTTTAAGTGGATTTTTCATGTTCTTGATGCGTCAATCCATCATTGTAATGAGTCGACATATCGAGTTTGATCAAAAAAATGACATTTATAATAAGTACCAACAATTGGATATCGGTTTTTATAAATCTCATTCAACAGGTGATTTAATGAATCGTATTTCGGAAGATGTAAGCAGGGTACGAATGTATACTGGTCCTGCATTGATGTATTTTATTAACCTCGCTGCCGTTATTGGATTTAGTGTTTATTTCATGTGGCAATCCGATTCAACACTTACCATTTATACGTTAATTCCATTGCCGTTTTTAGCCATTACCATCTATTTTGTAAATGCTATCATCAATAAAAAAAGCGAAAAGATTCAGGAGTATCTCAGCAATTTAACCAGCAACGCCCAAGAGTCTTTTTCTGGAATTAGGGTTATAAAATCATTCTTTCAAGAAAAAGCCATGATTGCTTATTTTGAAAAAAACAGCGAAGAATACAGAAAAGCCGCTTTAAGTTTGGCGCAAACAGAATCTATTTATTTTCCGAGTATGGGATTGCTTATTGGATTAAGCACCATTATTACCATTTGTGTGGGTTGCATTAATGTTGTGAATGGGGTAGAAGGGGCTTCGGTTGGAAAAATCGCTGAATTTGTGTTGTACATTCAACTACTCACTTTTCCAGTTAGCGCCATTGGTTGGACAGCAAGTATGACGCAACGTGCGGCCGTTTCTCAAAAAAGAATCAATTATTTTTTATGTATTGAACCTGCCATTTTAAATCCAGCAGATGCTATTCAGCACCAAGCAAAAGGTGATTTTGAATTTAAACATGCCAACTTTACTTATCTCAACACTGGAATTCATGCATTAAAAAATATTAGTTTCAAAATTAATAAAGGCAACCGCATCGCTATAATTGGCAAAACAGGTTCTGGAAAATCTACACTTGCGCAAATCATGTTGAGGATCTACGATTTAAATAGTGGGGATTTATTGGTAGATAATCAACCCATCAAAAAAATAAACTTGGCTTCATTAAGGCATTCTATAAGTTATGTTCCACAGGATAACTTTTTATTTAGCGATACCATTAAAAACAACATTCAATTCGGCAATCCCGATGCGAGTGAAGCAGAAATAATACAGGCGGCTAAAAATGCTTGCGTTCATGAAGATATTTTATCATTTTCAAATGGATATGATACCATAATAGGAGAGCGTGGAATTATGTTGAGTGGCGGTCAAAAACAAAGAATTTGTATTGCACGAGCACTTATTAAAAACCCGGAAGTATTGATTTTAGACGATAGTTTAAATGCAGTGGATACCAAAACCGCTGCTCAAATAACAGATAACTTAAATGAATTATTGGTAAATAAAACCATAATATTCATTACACATCGACTATTAACGAGTTTGAATTATAATAATATAATCATGCTAAACGACGGGGAAATTGAAGAATCAGGAACCCACGAAAGTTTAATGCGCAAAAAAGGGATGTACTATGATTTATTTCAGTTGAATGAGAGCGATAAATAAAGTCAAAAGTTGAAATTAAAAAGTAAAATCATTAAAATCCTTTTTTTGAATTTTTACTTTTGAATTTTAAATATTAATATAATATTTAAAATGTAATACTCATTTTTAAATGATATTACTTATTCACAATAAGATAATAGATTGATTTTCCAAAATATTTTGTCATATCAAAAACAAATTTATCTTTGTTAAAATTTTTTCAAATTAAAATAAAATCAAAGTGGCTTACGACAACAACGAAAAGAAATTAGAAAGTGTTTACAGTATTCGTGTAAAAGCTGGAAAAAGAAGAACTTACTTCTTTGATGTTAGAGAAACAAGAGGAAGTGATTTCTATTTAACCATTACTGAAAGTCGCAAACGTTTTGATTCAGATGGTTACGATCGTCATAAAATATTTTTGTATAAAGAAGATTTCAATAAATTTTTAAAAGGATTGAATGAGACAGTTGAGCACGTAAAAACGGTACTTATGCCTGATTTCGATTTCGATGCATTCAATCATGATACACCCAATGAAGGCGACGAATCTGGATCTTACAATAACGAATCAAATTATGAATCAAATTCAACTCCAGTAGCTGAATCAACCGAAGAAAAAACAGATGTTGCGCCTCCAACAACAGAAACATATAACAATGATGCAGATAACGGGAGCACAGAAGAAGTAGATAAGTGGTAATCTAAATAAAATTTAAAAAGTCTTGAAAATCAAGACTTTTTTTTTGGATTAGCTTTTCTTCAATTAAACGTCTAATTTTAATTTTCAAATTAGTTTATGAAAAAACAATTTTTATTTTTTATTCTTTTCATAGTTTGTAATATTTCTGTAAATGCACAAACTTCAAATAAATCAAAGAAAAAATCTACACAGAAGAATGTGCAGAATAAACAAGAGGCACCAGTTTTTCCAAGTAGTGAATCATTCAAAAATGCAAAACTTACATATAAAATAATACCTGCACCCAACAATACTTGGGGTTACGATATCTATAAAGACGGCAAGATTTGTATTCACCAAAATTCTATACCAGGAATACCTGGGTTAAATGGTTTTACAAGTAAAGAGAATGCTGAAAAAGTTGCCCAATTGGTTGTTACAAAAATTCAAAATGGGGAAATGCCTCCAACGGTTACTCAAGAAGAGATGAAAGCAGTTGATGCGTTGTAATTGGCGCGAAGGCCAGAAACACGAAGGGACGAATGCGCGTAAACGCGATTTTTTTTGACACGAAGGCACGAAGACGCAAAGACACGAAGTTTTTTTGAAAAAATGATGTAATTGGCGCGAAGGCTAGAAACAAGAAGGGACGAATGCGCGTAAACGCGATTTTTTGACACGAAGTCACAAAGACGCGAAGACACGAAGTTTTTTTGAAAAAAAGATGCTAATAATTGGAAAATACTTCCAACCATTAAACCCTTAAACTCTTAAACCAACGTAGCGTTTTAAACCTTTTTCTCCTTCCTACCTCATTTTCTTATACGCGTTTATCAATCCATTTGTAGAGCCATCGTGGGTTTCAATAACTTCGTTGCTTTCTAATTCTGGGAGAATTTTATTTGCCAATACCTTTCCCAATTCAACACCCCATTGATCAAAACTGTAGATATTCCAAATGACACCTTGCGTAAATATTTTATGCTCATAGTAAGCGGTCAATTGACCAAGGGTGAATGGGGTTATTTTTTTTATTAAAAATGAATTGGTAGGACGATTGCCTTCAAAAACACGATATGGATTTTCATGTTCAGTACCATTCATTAATGCTTCTGTTTGCGCAAAAAAGTTACTCAACAATTTAGTATGATGGTCGCCAATTTCATTATGTGATTGAGCTGTTGCAATAAAATCACAAGGTATAATTTGTGTTCCTTGATGTATCAGTTGATAAAAAGCATGTTGTCCATTTGTACCAGGTTCGCCCCATATTACAGGCCCAGTTTGATAATCTACTTTTTCGCCGTTTCTATCTATATACTTGCCATTGCTTTCCATATTCCCTTGTTGGAAATATGCTGCAAATCGATGTAGATATTGATCATAGGGAAGAATGGCTTCGGTAGGAGCGCCAATGAAATTTCTATTCCAGATGCCAATCAATGCCATTAATACCGGAATATTATTTTCGAACGATGTTGTTTTAAAATGAACATCCGCAGCATGAGCACCTTTTAATAATTCCTCAAAATGAGTATAACCAATGGTTAATGCAATCGACAAACCAATGGCGCTCCATAAACTGTAACGACCGCCAACCCAATCCCAAAATTCAAACATGTTTTTTGTATCAATGCCAAAATCGGCAACGGCTTCAGCATTTGTGCTTAAAGCCACAAAATGTTTGGCAATATCTGATTCTGAACCGCCATTTTGCAAAAACCAATTTCGCGCAGAATGCGCATTGGTCATGGTTTCTTGTGTGGTAAATGTTTTACTCGCAATTAAAAACAAGGTTTCATCTGCTTGAACTTTTTTCAACGTTTCCGCAATATGTGTACCATCAACATTACTCACAAAATAGGTTTGAATACCTTCTACCCAATAAGGTTTTAAGGCTTCTGTTACCATTACAGGCCCCAAATCACTTCCACCTATTCCGATATTTACGATATTTTTTATTTTCTTACCATTGTAACCCTTCCAAGTTCCATTATGAACAGTTGAACAAAAATCCTTCATCTGATCAAGCACTTTTTTGATATCTATCTTGATGTTTTTTCCTTCGAACAAAATTGGAGTTTCAGTAAAATCCCTTAAAGCGGTATGAAGAACAGCCCTGTTTTCCGTTTCATTAATTTTCACTCCAGAGAACATTGATGATATTGCTTTAGGCAATTCACATGCATTTGCTAAATCTATAAGTTGAGATAATGTTTCTTGATCAATGCTATTTTTTGAATAATCAAATAAAATGTCTTGGTGTTGGGTAGAAAATGCTTCAAAACGAGTTGAATTATTTTGAAAAAGATCTTTGATTTGAATACTTTTCTTATTGTTATAGGTTTCTTGTAAAATTGACCATTCTTTAGTTTTAATCGGGTTGATTTTAGATAACATCTTATTTTTTATTTAGAAAATTAAAATTTACATTTTTTGTATTAGTTCAATTAATTGATGAACCATAGATTCAGTTACATCTAAGTGAGTAACCATTCTAATCTGTGTATTTGAAATGGGAATACATAGCACCCCATGGAATTTAAAAAACTCAGCAAGTGTGAAAGCGTTGTAAGAACCAATAACTTCAAAAATGATCATGTTGGTTTCGATAGGCAACATCTTACCAATAAAGCTCTTTTTAATCAATGCATGTCCAATTTCCTTGGCATGAAAATGATCAACTGCCAATCTTTCGAAATTATTTTCAATGGCATAAATACCAGCAGCCGCTAAATATCCAGCTTGACGCATTCCACCGCCCATTACTTTTCTAACCCTTCTTGCCTTTTTGATAAAAGCCTCATCTCCAATTAACACACTTCCTACGGGAGCACCTAATCCTTTACTCAAACAAACAGAAATGCTGTTAAATATTGCTCCATAATCTTCAGGATTTTCTTTTTGTGCAACGATCGCGTTCCAAATTCGAGCACCGTCCAAATGTAATGGCAATTCATTTTTAATACAAACTTGTTGAATTTGTTTTAAATCATCTAAATGATAACAACTTCCGCCACCACGATTACAGGTATTTTCAATTGAAACCAATCCTGTAATTGGTTTGTGAATGTCGTTTGAGTTGATGCTTTCTAATACTTGACTGGCATTTATTTTCCCACGATCACCTTCAATTAATCTAGCCTGACAACCACTATTTGACGCAATGCCACCACCTTCATAAATATAAATATGGCTCATTTTTTCACAAATCACTTCATAACCAGGTTGAGTGTGACATTTAATGGCAATTTGATTTGTCATGGTACCACTGGGACAAAATATTGCGGCTTGTTTTCCAAACAGTTTCGCCATTTTGGATTCAAGTAAATTAACGGTTTCATCTTCCCCAAAAACATCATCACCAACAGGAGCTTTACTCATAGCTTGTAACATTTCCAAGCTTGGTTTCGTAAATGTATCAGAACGTAAATCTATTGTCATGCTACAAATGTAATAAATCAAATTGCTCGAAAATCGATTAATGTTATTTGCTATTAAAATTCCTGCAACCCACGGTTTAAACCGTGGGCTATTAAAATAATTCTTCTTTTAAAGTCTTTTTAAACAAAACAATTCATATGTCTATAACATGATAATTTTCGAATTTTAAATTTTGAATTTTTACTTTTTACTTCCCCCCAATCTTAAACATCATATTACAAAAAATTAATTATAAAAAATTCATTTTCTAAATTTGAAAATAGCTATGAAATGTAAAAATCAAATATTACCTTTGGCGAATGATTAATATTTGCGTGGAAAGTGTTTTTTCCATAACCCATGCAACTTTTTTCTTTCCTAAATTGTTTTATTATTTACTAAACTCCGAACTTAAAAACAAACGATGAGACAACTCAAAATTGCAACCCAGATAACCAATCGTGATTCACAAGCCGTAGAAAAATATCTTCAGGAAATCTCGAAAATTTCGATGATTACACCAGAAGAAGAAACAATCTTGGCTCAAAAAATCAAGATGGGTGATCAACGTGCTTTAGATAAATTAGTACAAGCAAACTTAAGATTCGTGGTTTCTGTAGCGAAACAATACCAACACCAAGGTTTATCATTAAGTGATTTAATAAACGAAGGAAATCTTGGTTTAATTAAAGCTGCTCAACGTTTTGATGAAACGAAAGGTTTTAAATTTATCTCTTACGCAGTTTGGTGGATTCGTCAATCTATTTTACAAGCTTTGGCAGAACAAGGAAGATTAGTTCGTTTACCACAAAATAAAATTGGTACTTACAATAAAGCAAACAAAGCTTACATGGCTTTCGAACAAGAACACGAAAGAGAACCATCTACAGAGGAATTGGCTGAATTATTGGAAATGAGCGAAACAGAAATCAACAATATTTTCCAAAGCAATACCCGTCATACCTCATTAGATGCGCCAGTACATGAAGCTGAAGATGTGGCAATGGGCGATTTATTAAAAGGTGCAGACGAAACGGATGAAGATGTAATGCATGATTCATTAAAAAATGAAATCCGTCGTGTATTAAAATCTTTAAGTCCCCGTGAAGCTGAAATCGTAAATGCATATTTTGGTTTGGATGGAGAAAATGGTGTTACTATTGAACAAATTGGACAGAAATACGATTTAACCAAAGAACGTATTCGCCAAATCAAGGAAAGAGCCATCAAAAGATTACAAAAAGCACGCTACAGTGGAGCATTAAAAGCTTACTTAGGATAATATTTCAAACAATATTTCAAAACCCCGAATTTTTTCGGGGTTTTTTATTTTATAATACCAACATTAACCGCATAATCATTTAATTTTGTTTTATGCAAAAATTAGGTTGGATTTTATTATTGATCATACTTACATCTTGTGAGAAAGACATCAATTTCAATTTAGATGAATCAGCGCCAACTTTGGTGGTTGAGGCAGAAATTGAAAGTAATTTGCCGCCAAGAGTTGTGCTCACAAAAAGCACCTCTTATTTTAGCGAACTAACACCAGAAATTTACCTCAATTCATTTGTTCATAATGCTGAAGTGTATATTTCAAATGGCACGCTAACCCATAAATTAAAAGAATACGCTCAACCCATTTTTTTAGGCATCAATACTTATTATTACGGAATTGACTCTAGCGATTTAAATACTTCATTTTTAGGTGAATTCAATAAAAACTATAATCTTCGAATTGTTTCTGAAAGAAAAGAATATCTGTCAAGTACAAAAATCCCTTCATTAGATTGGTATCCAGATTCCATATTCTTCAAGCCAGTTCCGCTAAATCCTGACACAAATACTAGGGCGATGTTTGTACATGCAACTGAACCACGTGGATTAGGTAATTATTGTAGATATTTCACAAAAAAAAATAGTGAACGTTTTCTACCTGGACCAAACTCTGTATTTTCAGACCAAGTAATTGATGGAACTACATATACCATTCAAGTACAGCCTGGAATTGATCGTAATGCTACTTTTAAACCGGATAGTAATTTCGTTAAGAAATCAGATACCATAACTTTGAAATTTTGTAATATCGATCGTGCCACCTATAATTTCTGGAACACTTGGGAATTTGCCAATCAAAGCATTGGAAATCCTTTTTCTCAACCAGGGAAAGTTTTGGGCAATATTTCAAATGGTGCATTGGGTGCATTTTGTGGATATGCGGCATGGTATAGAACTGAAATCGTA
>CANFUJ010000079.1 GCA_947450165.1 Chitinophagaceae bacterium | reverse complement strand
CGCTGTTGCAGTGATTGATGTTGTTCCACCATTTACAATAATATTTCCTGATGTTAATGATAATGATATTGCAGTAGGTTGACCAACCGTTACTGATACCGTGTCAATTACTCCATTTGCATCTGTTACATTATAAGTGTATGTTCCAGCAGATACCGTAAACGATCCTGTTCCAGTGTATGGAGCTGTTCCACCAGTTGCAGCTACAACTACTGTTGTTGTTCCACCATTACAAGCTATCGTTCCTGCTGTTGCTGTTGCGTTCAATAATGATGATGGTTGAGAGATGGTAATGGTTCCAGATTTTGTACAACCATTGGCATCTTTTACTGTAACCGAATGGGTTCCAGCTGCAACCGACGTAAATACATTACTTGTTTGATACGTTCCGTTATTTAATTTGTATGTATATGCTGATGTTCCACCAGTTGCTGTTGAAGTAATTGATGTTGTTCCACCATTTACAACAATTGTTCCTGATGTTAATGATAATGAGATTGCTGAAGGTTGACCAACCGTTACTGATACCGTGTCGATTACGCCATTTGCATCTGTTACATTATAAGTGTATGTACCAGCTGCTACTGTAAACGTTCCTGTTCCAGTGTATGGAGCGGTTCCACCAGTTGCAGCTACAACTACTGTTGTTGTTCCACCATTACAAGCTATAGTTCCTGCTGTTGCAGTTGAGTTTAATAATGATGTTGGTTGAGTGATGGTAATGGTTCCTGATTTTGTACAACCATTGGCATCTTTTACAGTAACGGTATGTGTACCAGCTACAACCGATGTAAACACATTGCTTGATTGATACGTTCCGTTATTTAATTTGTATGTATATGCTGATGTTCCTCCAGTTGCTGTTGCAGTGATGGATGTTGTTCCACCATTTACAACAATGGTTCCTGATGTTAATGATAATGATATTGCAGTAGGTTGAGAAATGGTAACAGAGGTTGTTACAGTTGTACCAACTGCGTCAGTAACGGTATAATTATTTAAACCAGCAGAAGCTGTAAATGTGCCAGTTCCACTCAATGGACTAACTCCGCCTGTTGCTGATACTGTAATTGTTGTTGTACCGCCATTACAAGAAATTGTACCCGCAACAGCATTGGCAGTCAAAGTTGAAACTACTGGGGCATTAATAAAAAAACTTTTTGAAATTATACAACCATTAATGTCTTTGATATTAATAGTATGATTACCTGCTAATACACCTGAGAATGTATTGCTTGTTTGATATGCACCTCCATCGATATTGTAAGTATATGCATTGCCTGTTCCACCAGAAACGTTAGTAACAGTAACTGAGGTTGAACCTCCAGGTATTGTGATGGTTCCAGGTGTAACCGTTGCAGTAATTAATGTTGGTTGATTTATGGTTACACTAACTGTATCTCTTTTACCTGCAGCATCGTTTACAATGTATGAATAAGTTCCAGCAACCACTGTAAATGTTCCAGTACCAGTATAAGGAGCCGTTCCGCCTGTTGCTGATACAACTACAGTTGAAGTTCCTCCATTACAAGCAATATTTGTATTGGTTGAGCTTGCGACAAGTTGTTGAGTTACAGGTGTAGAACTAATATATTCATATACACCAACATCAGGCAAACCAGAAATTAGATTTGCTTCAAAATCTTGAGTAAAACCTACATTCTGACCAAAATTGATTAGCAAACTATTTGTTGCTGGGTGAACATCCCAATACAATGGATTTACGTTTGTTGTATTATTCCAAAAGTTAGCAGTTGTTTGTAATTCGGTTGGATCTAATGTGAAATTCAATACGCTACCCCCTGATAGTTTATAAACATTATTAGTATGAACGAGTTGTCCTGTAGTCCATTGGCCACTTCTCATAACGCTCGCTCCATTTGATACTTGAAAAACGTTGTTTTTCATGACTACAATTCCTGCATCAGCTTGATTCACAGCCATGCTGCCCAATTTTGTTTCACCAGTACGGCTAGCAACATTTTGAATAATTATATTGTTGTAGAATTGTAAATTCCTTACATCTGTTTTATATTGACCATTGTTGTTTATATAAAACAATGAACTTGAGTTGATGATTTTATTGTAATAAATTTTATTGTTTGATATAAGGTTGTTCGCAATACCATCTGAGTTGCTGCCAAATTCAAAACAACCATTACAATCGTACATGGTATTATATGCGACAATATTATTTTCAATGACAACGCCTTCCTCAAAAAATTCAACTCCACCCCCATCATAACCATAATCGAAACTAACTGCATAGCAGTCGTGGAAATAATTATTAATTACTGAATTATTGGAGCTAGAAATTTGAACAGGAACGCCACCGTAGTCATCATCCGGATTCACTGAAGTTGGTGTATTTCGTATCATTCTTAAATTTCCAATATCACATCCAGCTATAGTGTTATACCCTGATGTTCCAGTGATATACACACCATATCCCATTCTATCCATTTTACAATTTCTTATTGTGGAATTGATGGTACTGCTTTCAAATGTGAACACAATAGCGATCTTAACTTGCGCAGTTCTATCGGTAGCTGAAATGGTTGTATCTGATACAATCCATTCATTAAAAGAAATATTGTTACAATTTCTTAAAGTTACCAATGAAGATATTGCAGCTCCTGTTCCCCAAAACAATGGACCAGAACCTACACCATAAGCTCCGAATGCAATGCCCGTTTTGCTTTGTAACGTAAGTGTGCCTGAAAATCGATCGGAGCGATTAAATAAAACAGAATCTCCTGAAACTAATGTTCCAAGATTGCTTTGTACAGAAGATAAAGATTTCCATGGGGTTGTTAAAGCGCCATTAGATACACTACCTGTGTAAGATGAACTCACATAATAATTTCTTGCATTTGCAGAAACATGTGATAGAAATAAAACTAATGCAAAAACAATAGTTTTTAAGTAATAAATTGGTTTCATGGTTTTTCAGATTAGGATTTAGATATTTTGCGTTTGATAAAACAATGAATCGGATTTATTATTCATTGAAAAATCAAAACGCGGATTAATTCACAACACTAAACGCAGCATTTTTATTTTTATTGTGCCGCAATTTTTTATTTTAAATTAATTTCCATCAGAAAGACAATTACAGTGCCAAGACGATATATTTATATTATATAGTTTTGCACAGTTTGTGAATTTTGTTAATAAAACATATGAGGATAAAGATTTTGCATTTTTGTTAAAGCAAAAAAGATTCAAAACAACTTATAATTTACTTTTTGCAGCTAATCAAATCAAGAAGAGAAATTAATTTGTTTGCTTTATTATGAGCGAGAACTATATGTATTTTGAAATGGCTCCGGCTTTCAAAAGCCCATTTCATTTTGTTTCACGTAAGGACACAAAGAAACATTTTGTAAGTATAAAGCTTACAATTATACTTATTGAAGTAGATTTAACAGGAAATAAAATGCTATCTATTGACTTTAAATAAACTTATTTCTGATTGGATGTTATAATTTTAACCAATTCTGGAGCATTAAATTTTTGATCTTCTAATCCCTGATAAGCCTTTATAATGTTACCATTCCATAAATAATTTACTCCAGGTGTTGTGGCATTGTTCCCCAACAACTTAAAAAATGCAGGAATATCACTCATCACAAAGTATGGAAAATTACTTTTTGTTTCTGTAAAAAACTCTGGAATTTTAAAGGTCTCCTCATCCATAAATAGAATAAAAATTGGAGGTAAATTGTACTTCTTTTTCAAGATAGCAAGCTCTTTTGCAGCATCTCTACAATGGTCGCAACCTGGTACAAACAAGCAAACTATTTTTTTACCATCATCTAAATTCACCGATTTCCCACTAAAATTATTATAAATAGCGAATTTAGAAACGGTTTTAGTTGGCCCAAGATCAACCTCTATTTTCTTTGTTGAATCTTTTTGTTTAACATTATCCGCACCCTTTACTTTGGAAGTGTCAACAATTTCTGTTGAATTAACAATTAAACTATCCGTTTTGGAGTTGTCTGAAATGATTTCAGGAACAACAATTTGAGGTGTTTTTGTTTTGCTGCATGGACAAAATGGGAAGAAAAAGAACATGATGAAAGCAGATAGAAAATAAATAAATAAAATAACCACAAATTTATTTTCGCCCTTGAGCTTATTTTCCACGTTTTTGTATAAATAAACCATCAACAAAATGGTGATGATATTTTTTATAAACGCTTCTAATGGCGTCATAGGAATCAATTGTCCAAAACAACCACAATTTCCATTCATCGCTCCATGCTGCACCATTTGAATGCCTAAATGTGTGCAAAAACCTATCAATAAAATTATAGTGACGGGAATAACGAATGTTTTCAAATAATGCTTTTGTAAAATAGCAATGGCTATTGCCAATTCAAGTGCAATGATTAATCTTGCAAAATGTGGCGCATAACACCAGTCTATAATTCCCAAGTCTACCAACTGCTTTTCAAATGCCCAAATTGGAAATGATTTGGCTACAGCCGATAATAAAAAAAGTGCTGAAACTAAAATGCGAACAATCAATGGAAGATGCTTTTTTATCGAATTCATAATTTGTACTTTTCTTTTACATTCTTATTTAGTATGATTCCCTTCGTTTATTTGAATTAACCCAAACGCCGCATAATTTAAAATATCAAAAAAATTAGCGTCTATTCCTTCGCTTATAATTGTCATCCCATTATTCGACAATATTTGCTTTATGCGCAGAATTTTCGACAAGATTAAATCTATATAACTTTCTTGGCTCATTTCTCTCCAAGCTTCACCATAATCATGGTTTTTATCCATCATTAATTTCTTTGCTTTTTCAAATTCTTGATTGTATAAAACCTCCACTTCACCAACCGACAATTGCTCTACATCATCGTTTTCAATCTTCAACTGAATCAATCCAATTATAGCATAGTTAAGAATCCCTTGGAATTCACTTTTAATGCCATCTTCAATTTTTTGATGTTTTTTTTCTTGAATGGTTCTTACCCTTTTTGCTTTAATATAAATTTGATCCACGATTGAAATGGTTCGATATACCCTCCACGAAGTGCCATAATCCATTGTTTTTTTTAAGAAAATATCCCGGCAAGAAGCAATCGCCTGGTTATATTGATCCATTGTTGTTATCATGTAGTCAAATAAATTTAAAATATGAATATAAAACTCGCTTTTAACAGATACAAACTTTTATTCGCATCTTTGATTTTTTAACAAAAATACAATTACTCGAGCAATGTTTACACTGAATTGTAATGGAAAAATACTTAATCTGAATTCACCAGTTGTAATGGGCATCATCAACATTACCCCAGACTCTTTTTTTGAAGGTCATTTAAATAAAAACGATGCCGAAATATTATTGATGGCTGAACAAATGATTAAAAATGGAGCCTCTATTTTGGACATTGGTGGACAAAGTACAAAACCAGGAAGCAAACGCATTGGTGCTAATGAAGAACTGAACAGAGTGATTCCAATTATAAAATCAATTCGAAAAAACTTCCCAGACACAATCATCTCTATTGATACGTTTTACAGTAAAGTTGCAGAAAAAGCTACAGAAACGGGTGCTGATATTGTGAATGATGTAAGTGCAGGAAATATAGACGATGAAATGATTCCAACAGTGGGAAAATTGAAAGTGCCTTACGTTTGTATGCATATGCAAGGAACACCCGAATCCATGCAATTAAATCCAACTTACGATAATATAACTTTAGAGATAATTCAATTTTTCATAAAAAAAATCGAAGCCTGTAGAAATGCAGGAATCAATGATATCATCATCGACCCTGGTTTTGGGTTCGGGAAAACGATCGATCAGAACTTCACTTTATTGCGTGAAATGCTATCGTTACAGATGCTAGACTGCCCCATCCTAGTAGGCGTTTCAAGAAAAGGGATGATTTATAAAACTTTAGAAACCTCTCCAGAGAATGCGCTAAATGGCACTACAGTTGCAAACACATTGGCGTTGATTAACGGAGCGAGCATATTACGAGTTCATGATGTCAAAGAAGCAAAAGAAGCCATTACCATTTTCAATGCATTTAATCAAACTACATAAAATAAAAATGCCGTCCAATTAATGAACGGCATTTTAAAACTTACTGATGAATTTTTATTGATGTTTACCTTTTGCATTTTGTAAACTATCGTAAAATTTCTTTTCGATATCTTTTTTTATTTTTAAATTCTTTTCATTTTGTGCTTTTGCTTCAGCTTTTGATAAAACGTTTGCTACTTCAATATCAAACATTAGAATAGCACTTTCAGGAATAATCTCCCCTACTTTTTGTTTACCATAACCCAATACTGAAGGGATATAAAACTTCGCTTTTGCACCTTTATTTAGAAGAGTTAAACCATCTGTCCAACCTTTAATTACTGGTGAGCCTAACGTGTAATCATTTGTCATGTTTACTTTTAATGGTTCGCGATGTGTAGAGGTAGAATCAGTATTGCTGTCAAACATTTTTCCATTCAACAAACGGCCGGTATATTTCGTTTCCACTACAACTGATGTATCAATCATTGCTCCAGTTCCTGGTTGAATAATTTGAACATAAGTTCCCAACTTCGTTTTTTGCAATCCTGTTATGTTGTTCTTTTTAAAATAGGCTTGTAGTTCTTTATCTTCTTTCGCTAAGATTTGAATATTTTCAATAGAATCTTTTGCCATTTTTATTTGGATGTCTTTTTTACGAGCCGATTCCATTTGTGCTTGATTTGTGAATACATCCAATAATTTCACGGTTGTTAAAAAGTAATTGCCTTTTTTCATAAAAGGAGGCATAGCCCCTGGGTTATCTTTATACATCGAATCAACCAACAATCTTATGGTTAAGCTATCGCCTTTTCTTAATTGTGAAATGATTTTAAAATACTCTGGTGGAATTGATGTTGAATCAAATGGTTCAATAATTGGCGCTCCGTTTTTGCGTGTATCATTTACAATGGTATCTTTTTTACCATCGCTTATGATTTGACAAACATGCATTTGCATGAAGTTTCCAATTTTTAATTTTTCGCCACTTCCTGTAGCTGTGATTTTGTATTCCAGTCCTTTTTCACCTTTTTTAAAATCCTGTCCACAAGATGAAAATAAAATAGCAACAATGGCTAATAGAGAGATGTTACGCATTTTTTTATAGTTTAAAATTGATAAGTAGATAATTCGTTTTTATAATTTTTAATAACTTGTTTAAATGTGGAAACAACCATTTCAAGAGGGTCGTAGCTTTGTCCGCCTGCCGCATTAAAATGTCCACCTCCATTAAAATATGTTCTTGCAAAAGTATTAACATCAAAATTACCTTTGCTTCTAAATGAACATTTTCTTTCTTCTCCACGATCGATAAAAATCGCTGCTAGTTTTATGCCTTCAATACTTAGTGGATAATTTACAAGACCTTCTGTGTCTCCAGTTTTAATATTATACTTTATCAAGTCGTCTTGAGTAATGTATATCAAAGCCGTGTTGTATTCATAAATAACCTCCATCCTATTAAGCAATGTATTTCCAATAAAACGCAATCTATTTTCCGAAAAATTATCATATAAGGCCTCGTGAATCATGCTGTGATTTAACCCTTTAGTTTTCAGATTTGAAATCATGGAATGAACATCAGCAGATGTTGATGGGAACCTGAATGAGCCTGTATCCGTCATTACACCAGCGTATAAACATTGCGCTACTTCATTGTTGATTTTATCTTCAAATCCAGAGTTCATAATAAAATCATACACCATTTCTGCTGTTGAGCTTTTTGTTGTGTCGCTCACACCAAATCCAAATACTTCCGTTTGTGGTTGTTGATGATGATCAATTAATATTCGAGTTGCTTTGGTTTTCAACAATGCTGACTCCATATTTTTGGTACGACTTAGCGTATTAAAATCCAAACAAAAAATCCAATCTGCATTTTCAATAAGTACATCCGATTTTTTTACATCTTTTTCATAATCCAAAACAGTGGTGCATCCTGGCATCCATTTTAAAAAATCAGCCCAATTGGTTGGAGAAATTACATTTACCTCATGGCCAAACTGAATTAAAAAATGATACAGCCCTAAAGTTGACCCCATCGCATCCCCGTCTGGCTTTTGATGCATTGTAATGACAATCTTTTGGGCCGTCTGTAATTCTGGATATATTAAATTGATATTTTTCATAAACAAGGCGCAAAAGTAAGTGTAAATTATGAATGAAAAAATTTGAAAATAATCCTGTTTGTTAAAGTTTTATTGGATTAAATCAAACAAGAATAGAACCTGTAGTTTCAATTAATAAAATAAGAATCTTTAAAAACAATTATGAGACAACCATTTTGCCATTATCTTTGCGGCCAAAATTAAAATTAAAACAATGAATAGAACATTTACGATGATTAAGCCCGATGCCACAGAAAAAGGCAATACAGGTGCTATTTTAGAAATGATTAATGCTGCAGGATTTCGCATTGCAGCGATGAAAATGTTGCATTTAAGTGCAGAAAAAGCTGGCGAATTTTATGCTGTTCATAAAGAAAGACCATTTTATGGTGAATTGGTAGAATTTATGAGCCGTGGTCCAATTACTGCTGCAATTTTAGAAAAAGATAATGCAGTTGAAGATTTTCGTAAGCTAATTGGCGCTACAAACCCTGCAAATGCTGAAGAAGGCACAATTCGCAAGCGCTTTGCAGCTTCAATAGGCGAAAATGCCATTCATGGTAGTGATAGCAATGAGAACGCTGCTATTGAAGGTGATTTCTTTTTTAGTAAATTAGAGCAGTTCTAAGCTTTAATAAATAACTTATCAAACTCCATCTTTTTGATGGAGTTTTTTTTTACCTTTTACAAGAATTTCAAGCTATATATTAACAAGATTTATCAATTTAATTTCAAAAAAAATTGCAAGCAAGCCTAACCATCATTCGATATAAATCCAGATTTATACCATTTGCATTTTTATCAATGGCTATTTTTCATGTTCCTTTATTTTTCAATAAAAACATTTCATTTTATAAATTGATGGGAACAGGTAAAAATGGCACTTTCGACAAAACCCCAGATTTCAATCAATGGGCGATTTTATGTGTGTTTAGAGATGATTTTTATCAATCAACATTCGATCCTATTCACTTATTTGGTCGATTTATCAAATATTGGCTTCAATTATTTTCTATGGAGACCTTTTCGATTCAGCTTGAACCCATCAACGGACATGGATTATGGGATGGGAAAAAAGTTTTTGGAGATTTCGAATCAAATGAAAATTATAATGGTCCAATAGCGACCTTAACACGAGCTACCATTCGTTTATCAAAAATCAAACATTTTTGGAATCATGTTGCCCCAATCGCCAATAAAATGACATCTGCCAAAGGATATGTATTTTCTGTTGGAATTGGTGAAGTTCCTTGGATAAAACAAGCCACTTTTAGTGTATGGGATTCTGTGGAGGACATGAAAACGTTTGCATATAGCATGAAGGAACATAGAGAAGTTGTAAAAAAAACCAGACAAGAAAAATGGTATAGTGAGGATATGTTTGTGCGATTTAAAGTAATTTCAACTAAAGGAACATTAAAAGGCATTGACCCAGTCAAAAGAATCATGTAGATTTGAGTATCAAATAAAAAAAATGAATTATGAATAATATCAAATTAATAGAAGTTCCATCAGAAATAGGTGCAGGTACAAGAGGGGCTAGTTTGGGAATAGATGCCATCAAAATTGCTGGTTTAGATTTTATGAGTAATTTCTTTGTTCACTTTCCATCTGAAAGAATTGAATCGGAAAATAATTTGTTATTTGAGCCCATTCAATCTCCCTATGCCAAAAGAATTCACGGGGTGTTAAATATGTACGAACGCATCAGCAAATCAGTTTGTGACTGCATGAAAAACAATTTTTTCCCAGTAGTATTGAGTGGCGACCACAGTAATGCTGGTGGAACCATTGCTGGAATCAAAATGGCAAAACCCAAAAGTAAATTGGGCGTAATTTGGATTGATGCTCATGCTGATTTACATACACCATATACTACCCCTTCAGGCAACATGCACGGAATGCCCATTGCTACTGCGATTGCAGAAGATAACATTGAATGCAAAGTGCATGAAGTAGATGAAAAAACGGTGAAAATTTGGAATCAACTCAAAACCATTGGTAAAATAAATCAAAAGGTTTTGCCAGAAGATGTGGTTTTTATTTCATTGCGTGATTTTGAAAAAGAAGAGAAATTCCTCATTGAAAAACATGGCATCAAAGTAATTCCAACAAGTGAAGTTAGAAGAAATGGCGCGGAAAACGTAAGCAGAAAAGTGCTTCGTTATTTAAGTGATTGCACAGATATTTATGTAAGTTTTGACGTAGATAGTTTAGATTCAAGCATATCCAGAGGAACAGGAACTCCAGTTGGAAACGGACTTCGTGAAAGAGAGGCCGAAGATTTGATCAGTAAATTTATGCAGAATAGAAAAGTATGTTGCTTTGAAATTACGGAAGTAAACCCAACCCTAGACAAAGAAAATTTAATGGCAGAAATTGCGTTTAATATTTTACAAAGAAGTGTAAATATTTTAATGATGAACTAAAATATATTTAGATTAATTACAGCCATAAATAAAAAAACAACCATCATTATAAAATATAGCAAAGTAAAATTTACAACTTGTCGCTTATTTTGGAAGAAATAATAACTTAATAAAGGAATAATCTGTAATCCGTG
>CANFUJ010000078.1 GCA_947450165.1 Chitinophagaceae bacterium | reverse complement strand
TCGCGGTCTTCCGATTTCCATGCATTTCTGGCAAGGGCGTACATGTTGTACATAAACCAATAAGCAGGCATGATCATTAATCTGTCATTTGCCACATCATTGCTGATTAAACTAAATGGTACAGGAATATTTAGTTCGCTCATATAATCTCCTTTGGCAATCATACTAAAGCTTGCGAATTTAGAATTGTGTTTTAAGCTCACACATAAACCTGGCCAAAAGCCACGCCCAGCAAGTATTTCGCCATCTGCACTTCTACTATTGTGATTGCTGCCAATTGTAGCGCCAGCAGCAATGTTGCTTTGTCCCATAATGGTTGAAGCGCACAGAAATGAATTGTTGTGGTGTTGTTCATGAGCAGGAAAAATAAGACTGTTTAATACTTCGCAACAAGAAATGGTAGAATTATTCCCCAAATAAGAATTGATTAATCTTGCGCCATATTTCAATTGAGAATGAGAAGCCGCAATGAAACGAACCGCTTTCACACCATAAAAAATTCTGCAACCATATCCAATTATGCCATTTACCAATTCGCAACCTTCACCAATTTGCGATTTTCTATCGGCATCACTATTAATGGTTAGGTTTTTTAGTTTGTTTGCGCCTTTAATGTAAGCATCTGTTCCAATTATGGTGTCTTTGATGATTCTGCAATTTTTGATAACGGTTCTGCTACCTATCTTTCCATAATAACCACGTTGCTTATCAAATTTCTTTTCGGTAAGCTGTTTGAATTTTTCAAGGAGTAATAAATCGTCTCTGTATTTACTCCACATAAACGCATCGCCAGCAAGCATTCCATCATAAGGGATTATTTTTCTTCCCCCGTTTTCATTTGAAACTTCAATGACCATTCGTTGCTTTTCATCGACTTCTCCATCTTTTAAAATGCCATTTCCAAATTTTGCTTTGTCTGTTGTTGCCAACTCATTTACATTGGCAATTAATACATCATCTTCAATAATATAGTTGCTTAAATAATCTACATTATCAATACATACGTGATTGCCGATATCAGAACTAATGATTGTACTATTATAAATACCTTCAGCCATTTTAAAGTTGTGGAATTCATGGTATAATGCACTTAAATCGCCAATGCGAATTAACCCGAAAAAATTATTGTTCTTAATTAACTCAGGCTTGAATTTTTTGGTTACCAGAATATTTTGCCAGTTATCTGAGTTGTTATTATTTGCAATCAGATGTTCTATTTGCTTTTCTGTAAGATGAAAAAAGTCTTTATTAGAATTACGCTGTTTATCCCTTAGGTGGTACTCGTTTTTTCCTTTTGGCAAATATTGAGCTTCTATAAAATGGTATCCAATATCTGAAATAGGGTGCTTGTTGATTATGTTCATCCAAAGTTTTTTATTTGAAAAATAGCCGTTAAGGCCTCAAAAACTAATTTGAAAGATAGCAAAAAATAATTTCATTACCAATGATGAATTCAAATTGTTTATGGTTTGGCGTTTGGTGTTTGGCGTTGAGTTTACCTTTTGAACTCATTGAACCTTTTGAACAACATTAAACCTCATTGGTCTCCTATATCCCACTTTGTTTGAAATGAAAATCGTAAGCACCGAAATTAAAGTGCCTAGAAATGCACCGAAAAGCACATCGGTTAGAAAGTGTTGACCTAAATAAATCCTTGAATATCCTGCGGCAATAGCTAATAAAAGCAGAATAACTTGAAATGATTTTTTATTTGTTGAATATGCTAATATAAATGCTAATGCAAAAGCAGATGTGGTATGACCCGAAGGAAAGCTTTCGCAATTAGCAATGCTCACCCCATCTATAAAATGTTGATACGTATTTGAATTGAAAAACACTTTTGGTCTTGGCGCATTAAAACTATGTTTCAATAATTGTGCAAGTAATCCAGATACGATATAAGAAATGAGAACGAGAATAGATAAACGCTGTGTTTTTAATGCAAAAAATAGAATTATAGCAAGTAGCACTACAAATAATCCATCGCCTAAAAATGTAAATTTAGAAAAAAAAAGATCTAGCCATTTGTTGTGATATGAATTAAGTAAAATGAATGATTTTGCTTTTCCATTATAGGCTAAAAAAAAAGTAAAGCCCATGAAAACCAGTAAGAAACTGATTAAATAGACTTTACTTTTTGTATAAATAGTTTTGAGTGACATGAGTCAACAAAATTCAAAATTTAAACTTGTATTCCCAAATAAAAAATAGGCATACAAATCTTTCATTTTAAATTTAATTTTATCTACCCATCCAGCCGCCATCAATGGTTAAAATGGTGCCGTTTACATAGTCAGAAGCAGGGGAGGAAAGGAATACAAAACCTCCAGCTAAATCTGTTGCGTCGCCCCATTTTCCAGCAGGAATTCTCGACAAAATTGATGCGTTTCTATCAGGATCTGCACGTAATAATGCGGTATTATCTGTAGCGATATATCCAGGGGCAATACCATTTACCGTGATGCCAAATTTCGCCCATTCGTTGGCAAATGCTTTCAACAAAGATGCTACGGCGCCTTTGCTGGCAGCGTATCCTGGTACATTAATGCCTCCTTGGAAACTCAATAATGAAGCGGTGAATACGATTTTGCCGTACCCATTTTTAATCATTTGTTTGCCAATTTCTCGAGTAAGAATAAATTGGGAATTCAAATTGATATCGATAATGGTATCCCAAAATTCATCTGAATGTTCAGCAACTGGATTACGTAAAATATGACCCGCATTGTTGATTAAAATATCGATACGTGGGTGGTCTTTTTGAACATCAGCAATAAATTGATATAGCGATTCTCTGTTGGTAAAATCGGCATTGTAAGCATAGAATTTTCTACCTGCAGCTGTAACCACTTTTTCAACATCTTGACCAGACTCTTTCATTTTGCTGCTCACGCCAATAATATCTGCGCCACTTTCTGCCAAAGCTTGAGCAATCGCCAATCCAATTCCTTTATTGCAGCCCGTTACAATGGCCACTTTATTATCTACTCTAAAATTTAACATGTTGAAATTATTTTAAGTTCATAATGTTTACGAAATCCATATCCGCAAAAGAACTGTTTTCACCAGCCATTGCCCAAATGAATGAATAAGCAGCAGTTGCAACACCACTGTGTATGCTCCATGATGGAGATACAATCCCTTCTTCATTATTTAAAAACATATGTCTTGTTTCATGAGGTTCTCCCATGAAGTGAATGATTCTTTGCGCTTCAGGTAAATCAAAATAGAAATAAGCTTCCATTCTTCTGTCGTGTAAATGAGAAGGCATGGTATTCCAAATGCTTCCTGGTTTGAAATTGGTAACGCCAAGCATCAATTGACAGCTTTTCAATCCATCAGGATGAACGTATTTGTTGATGGTACGGTGGTTTGCTGTTTCAGAAGAACCCATTTCTGCTGGAGTTGCATCAGCAGACTTCATCATTTGAACAGGGTGTTCAGCGTGAGCAGGACAAGAAAAGAAAATGAATTTTGATTCTGCACCTTCAAAGCTAACCGATTGTTTTCCTTTGCCAATATATAAGCAATCCAGTTTGTTTAATTCAAATGATTCTCCGTCAACGGTGATTTTACCAGCGCCGCCAATATTGATGATGCCCATTTCTCTTCTTTCTAAAAAGAAATTGCTTTTCAATTGATCGTGATTGCCCAATTCTAAAGCGCCGCTCGAAGGTTTTGCTGCGCCAACAACCATTCTGTCGTAATGGGTATAAACACAATTTACTTGTCCATCTTGAACAAGTTTATCCAATAAAAATTTTTCTCTAATTTGTTCTGTTGTGTACTTTACAAAATCTTCGGGATGTACCGCGTGAATGATTTTCATGTTGTTTGATTTTTTATTTTAAAGATATATTTTGGAAAATAATTTAAGATTTGATGGTTTGCTTTTATTCTGAAATTCTACGTGAGGATTCTCGTATAACTAGTTTGGGCTTTATGACGATTTCTTTGTCAGACATATCTTCATCAGTATGTAGCATTTCAAGAAACATTTTTGCAGTAGCTTTTCCAATGTCGAAGGCAAACATTTCTACGCTCGTTATCGAAGGGGTTAGCAACTTTGTAATGGGTTCGTTGTTAAAGCCTGCTAATCCAAAGTCTTTAGGCATTTTTAGTCCAGCTTCTTTGATGGCAAGCATAGCACCAATTGCCAAACGGTCACTGATGGCAAAAATGGCATCGGGTCGTTTATTCATGGAAAGCAATTCTTTCGCTGCGATGTAAGCATATTCCTGATTGAAATCACAATGGATAATGTGATTTTTATCTAAAGCTATTTTGTTTTGTTTAAGTGTTTGGATGAAACCGGCTTTTCGATCGTTGCTAATACCAAGATTTTCGGGGCCGGCTAAAATGGCAATTCTTTTGTATCCTTGATCTACAAGATGTTGCGTTGCCAAACGTGCACCCTCAACATTATCCAAAATAATTTTTGGAACATTCATGTTGTTTATGACTCTGTCGAAAAGTACTAAAGGAATTTTTTTTGTTTGAATTTTTTTGATGTGCTCATAAACCATCGTTTCACTGGAAACAGAAACGATAAAGCCATCAACCAAACTATCTAATAAACGTTTTGTATTTAAAATTTCTCTTCCAAAACTTTCATCACTCTGACAAACCATTACGGTGTAACCGGCTTCAAGGGCAACTTCGTCGATACCTTTTACCATCGTTGCCATTACGTAATCTAAGTTGGGGATAATAACGCCAATGGTGTTTGTTTGATTTTTTAAGAGACTAAGTGCTAATTTATTGGGTTGATAATCCAATTCTTCAGCGAGTGCTTTTACTGCTTTTCTGGTTTCAATGCTAACATCTGCAGCATCTCTAAGCGCGCGGCTAACAGTTGATGTGGACAGTCGTAAAGCTAAAGCTATATCTTTTATTGTTGTTTGCCTTTCCATGAGGCGTAAAATTATGTATTGTTTTTGAAATGGAAAGATAAATTACCGGTACCCTTGCCGGTATCGTTTTCATGATTCAGGCTTTGTAATTTTTTATTGTTTGTTTATTTATGTTGGAAAATAATTAAGTTTTATTTGTATTATTTAGATAAAATACAATCATTTTCAATCTGCTTAATTAAACATTTGCTGATAATATTACAAGATATTCAAGTTTCTATTTTCAATAGTTTTTTGAATATCTTTTCATTACTAATTTTCGATTTTTTGAAAGTTAGAGTGCGATATATCTTATTATGAAATACAGTGTTACAATATTATTTTTTTGCATTTTTAATCTGCATTCATTTGCTCAGGTGCACCCTGTTGCTTTTGCAAGTAAAGCGGAGTTCCAATTTGTGAAACAAAATATGGCAACCAATGAGATGCTTAAGAAGTCATTTCTCGATTTGAAATCTAAAGTTGATGCGCAATTGAATTTGGAAATTGATGTACCTGTTCCAAAAGATGCTGCTGGAGGTTATACGCACGATAAACATAAATCAAATTATCTGTTGATGTTTGATGCGGGTCAAATGTATCAGCTTACAGGTGAGAAGAAATATGCCGAAGTTGTAAAAAAACTTTTTTTAAAATACGTTGTGTTAAATCCAACTTTGGTCAATCATCCTCAAGCAACGAGCAGTTCGCCTGGAAGATTATTTTGGCAAGCATTAAATGATGCCAACTGGTTGGTTTTTGCAGGTTTGGCTTTTGATTGTATTCACGATTATCTGACACCAAGCGAGCGTCAACAAATTGCAGATGGCGCATTTAAACCATTGGTTGATTATTTTACAAAAGACATAAAGTCATGGTTTAACCTTATTCATAATCATGCCGTTTGGGCTTGTGCGGGCGTTGGTATTGTGGGTATTGCTACGGATAACGAGGATTATTTAAACATGGCGCTTTATGGAACAGAGAAGGATGGAAAGGCTGGTTTCATTGCGCATTTAGATGGATTATTTTCTCCTGATGGTTATTATAATGAAGGCCCTTACTATACCCGATACGCTGTGTTGCCCTTCTTTTATTTTGCAAATGCTATTCAACAGGTAAAGCCATCTTTAAAGATATTTCAACACAGAGATAGCATTTTAAAGAAAGCGCTAGATGTCTGTTTAAACTTAACCAATACCGACGGGTCTTTCTACAGCTTTAATGATGCTTTAAAAGAAAAGACATACACATCAAATGAATTGGTGGTTGCTGTGGACATTGCTAGTAAGGCTTATGGCGTTGATCCAGCGTATCTTCCTGTAGTAAAAGCGCAGAATCGAATTTTGTTAAATAAAGGTGGTGTAGAAATCAGCAATAGCTTGAAAAAAAATGCAACAAAAAATTTATTTTTTCCATACAAATCCGCGCAGTATGTTGATGGTGCAGATGGCAAAAGTGGAGGAGTTACGGTTTTAAGAAATGGAAACGGAAACGATTTAATGTCATTGATATTTAAATATAGTTCACATGGGTTATCACATGGTCATTATGATAAATTGAATATTCAGTTATACGATAAGGGAAATGAAGTGCTACAAGATTATGGTGCTGTTCGATATATTAATATTGAACACAAATGGGGTGGTAGGTATTTGCCAGAAACAAATTCTTATGCGCAGCAAACCATTGCCCATAATACCATTACAGTTGACGAAACTAGTCACTACAAAGGCATTGAAAAAATAAGCGAACAGAATCATGCCAATATCTTTTACGGAGATTTGTCAGGCAAAAATGTTCAAGTTGTTTCTTCTTATGACGACCATGCATACTCGAATGTTAAATTATATCGAACGTTGTTTATGATTCAATTGCCTGGTGAAAATCAAAAATTTGTATTGGATATATTCAAAACGAAATCAGATTCTGTTCATCAATACGATTTGCCATTTAATTATTTGGGGACAATGATGAAAACGAATTTTAAATACAATTCATTTTTAACAGAACAAAAAACATTCGGGATTAAAAACGGGTATCAACATTTGTGGCAAGAAGCGGTGTCTGATAAATTGCCATTATTTACGCAGTTTACTTATTTGAATCATCGTACATTTTATACCATTTCTAGTTTATCTTCGGATAGTGCAACAGCGCATTTTACGAGAGTTGGTGCAAGTGATCCTAATTTTAATTTAAGACATGACCCATCATATATTTTAAGAACGAACAGCCAAAATCAAACCTTTATCAATGTTATAGAATCGCATGGTAATTTCGATCCCGTTACAGAAATTTCTTCGAATTCAAATTCTTTTGTGAGTGCAATTAATAAATTACAAGATGATGCAATCTATACTGTTGCTGAAGTTGTAATTAATAAACAAAAATTGCTTGCAATTCAATGTAATGGTGATAATAGTAAATCATCCAATCATGAATATTTTTATGAAGGTGAAAATATAAAATGGAATGGTCCTTTTTTAGTTAGATACAATAATAAAAATTTAAAATAAAAACACAACTTTAAAATTTCTAAAATTAAATTTATGTCAACAACACAATCCATGGAGTTAACGCAACAACCTTTTGTAAATGGAACTTCAATCGAGTGGCAACAAATGGCTCCAGGCGTAAAAAGAAAAATATTGGCTTACGATAAAAACCTGATGATGGTTAGAGTAGCTTTTGATAAAGATGGAATTGGTACCTTACACCAACATCCACATATACAAATGACTTTAATCGAAAGCGGTTCATTTGAAGTTCAAATCGATGGTGTAAAACAAATCCTAAATGCAGGAGATGTTTTTTATGTTGAATCAAATTTAGTACATGGTGTCGTTTGTTTGGAAGAAGGTGTTTTGGTGGATGTGTTTAATCCAATGAGAGAAGACTTTTTTCAATAATAGAATCGCATTAAAATAATTAACAGATTTAAATTCATATTACCCCCTTTGAATTTCTTAGAATAAAAAAACAAAAAATGAAAAATCTATTATTTGTACTGACATTAATTTGTTCGTCATTATTTACATTTTCCCAAACAACTTATTATTGGGTTGGAGGGACAGGGTCTACCGCTGCGGTGAGTTTTACGAGTAGTAGCAAATGGAATACAGCGTTGGACGGCTCAGGAACCACTAGGGCAACATCAGCAGCAACTGATATTTTAATTGTAGATGGAACTAACGTAGGAGGTTCAACGCCAACAGTAGGCGCTATAACATCTTATTCGAGCTCTACAAATTTTGCACAATTAATTTTAAGAAATGGGGCAAATTTAACGTTGCTTAAAACTTCTGCAAGCACGGGTACAATTACAATAAATGGAGATGCAACAAACGCAGAAGATTTGTTGATAAATTCTGGATGTACGTTAAATGTGTCTGTTCAAACACCAACCTTAATAGATTCTGCAGGGAATACAATTGCTTTGTCTGCAACTGCCATTGGTAGGGTATTTGGGAATTTAAATTTAATAAATGGTGCTTCAAAATTAACAGCTTTAAATACTCAAACTGGAGGAGCTATTTTCTTTGAAAATGGATCTGAATGTAAAGTGAAAGTTAATACAACTTATTCCTCTTCAGGATCATCGAGTACAAATTATCCTTTTGGATCGAGTAGTGGTGTTCCTGGTGCAATCGTGTTTAATAGTGGATCAAAATTGACTTTTTTAGGCGGAAATAATATTTATACCAGTACAAGTAGTTATAATCCGATTGAATTAAAAACAGGAAGTACATTCCGAATCGAAGTGTCTATACCAAGTGCAACCGTTACATCTTCAAATTTATTTAGTACAAGAAAATATTCAAATGTTGAAATAGGAGGCGGTGCAGTTGTAATTGGAGATGCATTTTACAACATGGATAATTTAACCATAGACGCAGGTTCTAGTTTTTATTTGAAAACGTCAGGATCTTCACCCATTTCTGGAAACATTATAAATAATGGTGTTTTTGGATCTGCAACTGGTTTTACTTCTTCTACATTATTAATGAAGGGTTTGACTCCACAAACAATCAGCGGGACTGGAACTTTTGAGCCAATAGGTGCATTTACCCTTTCACCAACTGCTAATGTAACTTTAAATGCAAATCTTGTTATTAATGGTTCTTCTACTTCATCAAATAATGGTGTTTTAAACCTTCAAAATAAAACCATTTCTGGTACAGGTGCATTTAGGACTGTATTTGTAGCTCCTACAACATCAACTATTGCTTCTGGTACAATTGGAGGTTATTCAATAGTGTTTGATCCAACCGTTTATGGAAGTGCTGCAAACACAGCCGGAGTTGCAAATGGATTACAAATATCAGGTAACGGAATTCCTGCCAATACATTTATCATTGGTACATCATCTAGTGCAAGTACGATTACCATTTCAAATGCGCTAACTGCAACACCAACAACCGTAACCATTTCTGGTAATATTCCAGTTTTGCGTACGTCAAATACAAATGGTATTGATGGTGGGTTAAGCGGTGTTGGTAGTTTGTCTTTATCAAGTTTAACGGATTATTATTTTGATGCACCAACTACGCAGCCATTCAGTAATATTACCATTTCCACCATGAGAAATGTAACATTCAATGCGGCATGTACATCAAATCGTTCAGCTATAATTGATAGTGTATTAACCATTAATAGCGGATTGTTTTCTATTCGTGCTACAGATACTATTAGAATAAAAAATGGAAAAGATATTGGCGGCGCACCTTTTACAAATGCTAAACATATTGTAGCATTAAGTAATGGAACAAATACGGGTACTTTAAGAATTGACCTTGTAAATGGATCTAAACTTTTCCCTATTGGATCGGTGGCTTATTATTTACCAGTGACCCTTTCTTCTACAACTTCATCAACCTTATTGGCTTCAGTATTTGAAGGCATTACGGATAATGGTTTAGTTTCTGGTACACCATTAGTGCCGGCCGAATTATCTAAAGTTGTCAATGCAGTTTGGAAAATAGGACGTTCCTCAGGAACAGGCGACATTGGGTTGAATTTTGGTTGGGATGAATTGTTGGAAGGAGCATTGTTTACAACACAAGCCAATTCAAGAATTGGGATTATAAAAAATACAGGCACAGCTTGGGGAGCGCCATTTGGCACAGGTAATAATACCACCAACACTGCATTTGGTCCTACAACTTCAGCAGGGAATTATAGTGTTGGGTCTGTTCCATTAATATCAGCATTTACTTTTAATGCATTAGCCAATAGAACTTATGGCAATCCTGATTTTAGCTCGGGTGCTACGAGTTTGAATACAGCGCAACCTATTATTTACTCAAGCTCAAACACATCTGTAGCAACGGTTTCAAGTGCAGGTGTTATACATATTGTTGGCGTTGGAACTACAGATATTACAGCTTCACAAGCATCTGATGGTGTTTATCTTGATGCAACTCAAACACAAACATTAACCATTAATAAAGCAAACCTTACCATTAAGGCAAATGATGTATCAAAATTTGAAGGAACAGTAAATCCAACATTAACTGCTTCTTATACAGGGTTTGTTTATGCAGAAACTGAATCGGTTTTAACTACACCGGTTGATTTGACGACAACAGCGGTAACATCGTCTACGCCTGGTAGTTACCCAATTACAGCTTCAGGAGCAACTGCTTCTAATTACAACATTAATTTTGTGCCTGGAACACTAACTGTTTTGGCAAAACAAAATCAAACCATTACATATGTTAATGTGCCTGCTATCACTTATGGTACACCAACTTATAATATTCAAGTTAGCAGCACTAATAGCAGCATCCCGCTTGTATATACAAGTTCTAATCCATCTGTAGCAACCATTAACGGAAATAC
>CANFUJ010000077.1 GCA_947450165.1 Chitinophagaceae bacterium | reverse complement strand
TATTTCGCTCAGTTTTGCTCAAAAAACAGTCAATATAAACAAAATCGCGCCTCCAAAATTCAAAAAAGACACTTTTGATATTACCCGATATGGAGCGAAAATCAATTCGGATTTGTTATCTACATCCGCTATAAATAATGCCATCTTAGCGTGTAGTAAAAACGGTGGCGGTGTAGTTTTAATACCTACTGGATTATGGAAAACTGGCCCAATTGTTTTGAAAAGCAATGTCAATTTATATTTGGCCAAAACAGCAACACTCGTTTTTTCTGAAAATTTTAATGACTATAAATTGGTTGTATCTAATTGGGAAGGAATGCCACAAATGAGAAATGAATCGCCTATTTCCGCAGAGAGTGCAACCAATATTGCCATTACAGGTTTTGGTATAATTGAAGGAAATGGAGATGCTTGGCGCATGGTAAAAAAAGACAAAGTAAATGCTAGTCAATGGAAAAGATTAACAGAATCTGGAGGCATTTTAAGCGATGATAAAAAAACTTGGTTCCCATCTGTCAAATCCGTTTATGGAAATACGTTAAAAAATCCAGGAGCTATTTCACCAGAAAAAACGGCAGCATTTTACGATAGTGTAAAAGATTTTCTCCGTCCTAATTTGTTGTTCTTGTCGAATTGTAAAAATATTTTACTCGAAGGCGTTACTTTTCAAAACTCTCCAGCTTGGTGTTTGCACCCAATGTTGTGCGAAAATATTTTAGTAAGAAACGTTAAGGTTAAAAATCCTTCTTATGCTCAAAATGGAGATGGAATTGATGTTGAAAGTTGCAAAAATGTAAGCATTGAAAATTCGATTTTTGATGTAGGAGATGATGCACTTTGTATGAAAAGTGGAAGAGATGAAGCGGGGAGAAAAAGAAATAAACCAACAGAAAATGTATTCATTAAAGATTGTGTGGTCTATGCTTCTCATGGTGGATTTGTTATTGGTAGTGAAATGAGTGGAGGTGTTAAAAATATAAATGTAGAAAATTGCACCTTCATCGGAACAGATATTGGGCTTCGTTTTAAAACCACCAGAGGTCGTGGCGGTGTTGTTGAAAACATTAACGTAAAAAATATTTTCATGAAAGATATCGTTGGAGAAGCTATTTTATTCGACATGTATTATGCAGCAAAAGATCCTGTTCTTCAACCAGGTGAAAAAAGAGAAGTACCAAAAGTTGAATTGAAACCTTTTGATGAAACAACTCCAGTGTTTAAAAATTTCAATATCAATAATGTGTATTGTGATGGTGCCGAAAAAGCCATTTTTGTTAGAGGTATACCCGAATCACATATCAACAATATCAAGCTTAATAATATTTTTATCAAGTCTAAAGTAGGCATTGAAATTCAAGAAGCTTCTGCGATTTCATTTAATCATGTAGAAGTAATTTCCAATGAAACCAACCCTTGTGTTGACATCGTTAATTCAGATAACTTAACATTCAACGATATGAAATTTTCTCCAAATGCTGCTTTAGGATTTTATATTTTGGGAGAAAAATCTAAAGATATTAAAATAGAAAAAACTGATTTTAAAAATGTAACTGAGAAATATAAATTGGATTCAAATCTAACAGAGAAGGTGATTTCAATTCAATGATAGACAAGTGGCTTAAATGAAAAAACTATTTTTAACCATATCAATTTTCATTTCCCTGAATATTCAGGCACAATTTTATACTCATGAAATTGCTGATGTTGTTATGTCTACATGGAAAGATTCGTTTTCACTCGACAACAAACCAGCCAAGTGGACATATGATATGGGCGTGATTTTGAAAGGTATTGAAGGACAATGGTTGAATTCGGGTGATGGCGCTTACTTCAATTATATTCAAAAGCAAGTTGATTTTTTTGTTGATAAAAACGGTACAATAAAAACATACAAGGCTCAAGATCAAAATATAGACAACATCAATATTGGTAGAAATTTATTGATGCTATATAAGGTTACACAAAAAGCTCAATATTTAACTGCCGCTAAAACCCTTCGTGCTCAAATATCTGATCAACCTCGAAACAATGCTGGTGGATTTTGGCATAAAAAAATATATCCCAACCAAATGTGGCTAGATGGTTTGTATATGGCAGAACCTTTTTATGCGGAGTATGCAGTTATGGCTCACGAGGATTCTGCATTTGATGATATTGCTCATCAGTTTATTTTATCAGAAAGTCATTTGCGCAATCCAAAAACAGGATTGCTTTATCATGGTTGGGATGAATCGAAAGTAGAAAAATGGGCGAACCCAATTACTGGTTGTTCCCCTCATGTTTGGTCTAGGGCGATGGGCTGGTATGCTTCTGCGTTAGTAGATGTACTCGATTTTTTTCCAGTTAATCATCCCAAAAGAAAAGAGTTGATTGCTATCGCCAATCGTTTAGCAACTGCAATTATAAAATATCAAGATGCCAACAGCGGACTATGGTATGATGTACTTGATTATGATGGCCCAAATAAAGAAAAAAATTATTTAGAAGCTTCTGCCAGTTGTCAGTTTGTATATTTTTTGGCAAAGTCTACACGTAAAAATTATTTGCATCAATCTGGTCTTAATGCTGCCATTAAAGGATTCAATGGAATTCGTAAACAATTTATTCATGAAGACAGCAGTGGTTTTCGTTTATCCGGTACCGTTAAGGTTAGTGGATTAGGCAACAAACCTTATCGTGATGGAAGCTTCGATTATTACATGTCTGAGCCTGTGATTAACAATGATCCTAAAGGGCTAGGTGTTTTTTTAATTGCCGCTTCTGAAATGGAAATGAATGTCAAGAATCTAGATAATGCAGATTTAAAATTGGATGTTGATAAAAAAGCGAAGCCAGGATTGGTGTTGATGGATAATTACTTTAACAGAGAAACACATAAAGATGCATTCGGTAAAAATGTTGTTTTTCATTACAAATGGGGTGAGCGAGATAATGGCGGATTTTCATTTGTGGAACATATTCTGCACAAACAAGGTCTAGAAACAGCAAGTTTGGATAATGCGCCTTCAAAGAAATCACTTAAGAAAGCATCCCTCTACATCATTGTTGACCCCGATTGGCCTAAGGAAAATAAAACACCCAATTATATTCAAGCCAAAGACATTAAGGCCATTTGTAATTATGTAAAAAATGGCGGCGTGCTACTATTGATGGCTAATGATAGCAACAATGTAGAGTTTGAACATTACAATGAACTGACACGAAATTTCGGTTTCCAATGGAATGTAAACGTACGGCATGATGTAAAGAATGATCATTTTGAGGATGGTGCGGTGGACTTGAGCTTAGTATCAGAAATTTTTGGAAATACAGGAAAGGCTTACATCAAACAACTTTGTACACAAAATATCATTGAAAACACCAATTTAGATGTAAAAGCGGTGTATAAAGAAAATGGCGAAGTGATTATGACTGTGGCGCGTTATGGCAAAGGAACTGTTTTTGCTATTGGTGATCCTTGGTTTTACAATGAATATATCGATGGAAGGAAACTGCCATCAGCATATAAAAATTATAACGCAGCAGTTGAATTATTTAAATGGTTGATAGCTCAAAAAAAATAATGAAAGTAATTTCTATACATATCATCTTATGTTGCCTTTTTTTAACTGGCTTTACCCAACAAAGAATTGTTGTTGATCAGCAAGGGCATGGAGATTATAAAACCATTCAAGAAGCGATTAATAGTTTAACTGATTTGTCGTCTACACAACGCATTGTATTTGTAAAAAACGGTACGTACAACGAAAAGTTGTTGATTGAAAAAAACAATGTATTAATCGTTGGAGAAAGCAGAGATAAATCCATCATCACACAGTCGATTTCAAGAGATGAATTCAGATGCGACCATGCCGATGATTGGGGAGTAGCAACTGTAAACGTGAATGGGAATGATGTTACGCTCAAAGATTTAACCATAGTTAACAATTATGGTTTTGAGTTTAAAGCTGAAAAAATAATTCCTTGCGTTAACGACACACTCAACCACGAAAAGAAAATTACAAAAACTGGACATCAAATGGCTTTGCGTACGATGAAGGCTACACGTTTTGCAGCATTCAATTGTACATTCAGTTCTTTTGGTGGAGATACGGTTAGTCCATGGAATGTAGACAACGGTTATTTTTATTTCAAACATTGTAAAATAGAGGGCGGTGTTGATTTGTATTGCCCTAGGGGATGGGCTTGGGCGGAAGATTGTGAATTTTATGCGTATAATGCTTCAGCAATTATTTGGCATGATGGCAGTAAACATCAAGAAAGTATTTCCGTGTTGAACAATTGCTTTTTCGACGGGTATAAAAATTTCTATTTGGGTAGATATCATAGAGATGCTCAAATGTTATTGATGAATTGCAAGTTTTCAAAAAACATGAGGGATAGTGCAATTTATCACGTGCCTAGTGCTAAAGAAACAAATTGGGGTCATCGAATTTATTTTAAAAATTGTGAAAAAGAAGGGGGCGATTTTGCTTGGCATAAAAACAATACAGCAATTGATTTTCAACCATCGATAGAAAATTTAAAGAAATGGATTGAAACAATTTCAAAAAATTGATGTTTAAATAAACCAATAAAAACTTGATAATATGATATTGTCTAGAGCGACATTGAAAGACATAAATTCTACCAAAGTAGAATTGCCGGAAGATAAATTGTTTGATTTAACAGAAAAGGTATTGCAATTTGGAACGGGCGTTTTTATACGTTCATTTGCAGATTATTTTATTGATAGAGCAAATAAAAAAGGAGTATTCAATGGTCGTATCGTTGTTGTAAAATCTACCAATAATGGTAATGCCAACGAATTTGATCAGCAGGATGGATTATACACCATTTGTTCTAAAGGAATAGAAAACGGCGTTGTTAAAGAAAGCTATGAAATTAATGCCGCAATCAGTCGTGTACTCGTTGCCGGTAGTCAATGGGATGAAATTATAAAATGTGCTTCAAATCCACAAATGAAAGTGGTAATCTCCAATACCACGGAAGTTGGCATTCAATTGGTTGAGGAAACGTTAACTCAAAATGCACCTGCATCTTTCCCTGGTAAAATGCTTGCATTTTTAATTGCACGTTATCATGCATTTGGAGGAACAAAAGAAAGCGGAATGATTATCATTCCTGCAGAATTGATTCCAGATAATGGAACTAAACTAAAAGAAATAATCATATCTCTTGCAAAATACAACAATCTTGATGCAGCCATTTTGCAATGGATTGAACAACATAATATCTTTTGTAATTCTTTAGTAGACCGCATCGTATCTGGAAAACCAGGTGCTGATGAAATGGTTAAAATAGAAGAGAAATTGGGTTATAAAGATGGTCTTTTTAGTGTGAGTGAATTGTTTAGCTTATGGGCAATTGAAGGAAATGAAACCGTTAGAGACGTACTTTCATTTTCTCAAGAAAATAAAGGGGTAGTGATAAGCGATAACATTGATTTATACCGTGAGTTGAAATTAAGGTTGTTGAATGGTACACATACTTTCAATTGTGGACTCGCTTTTCTTGCTGGTTTCAAATTGACTAGAGACGCTATGCTTGATGCTGATTATGGCAAATTTGCTTCCGCATTTATGCATGAAGATATTGCTGCTGCTATACCACTTGATATCGAAGATTCAACAAAAGCCAATTATGCTAATGAAGTCATCGAAAGATTTTGCAATCCATATATCGATCATCAATGGATAAGCATCACAGCTCAGTATACATCTAAAATGAAGATGAGAAATCTCCCCTTGATTTTTAATTATTTCAAGAAATTTGGCAAACATTCTGAACGCATGGTTACTGGCTTTGCCGGTTATTTATTATTCATGAAACCTGTAAAAGTTGAAAATGATAAATATTATGGTGTTCATAACGGGAATGATTATTTGATTGCTGATGATGCTGCTCCATTTTATTACAACAATTGGAAATCTAATGATGTTGCAGGGCTTGTCCATGCGAGTTTGAGTAATGTAGACATGTGGGGCACAGATTTAACTCAATTGGCTGGTTTTGAAATGGCAGTTACAGATAAATTGAACCAACTCATTTCATCAGATATAATGGAGTTATTGAACAGCTATCAAAAAAACAAACTAGAACTGATTTAAAATATTAATTGAAAAATGATACAAAAGGTATTAAAAATAAATCCATCAGACAATGTAATAGTTGCCTTGGTTGATTTAAAAAAAGATGACACGGTTGTATTTAATAATGTGAGTTATCACTTAAAAGATGATGTATCGGCAAAGCATAAGTTTTTTGAAACGGATATGGCTGCTGGAACACAAATTTTTATGTATGGAGTGGTTGTAGGTACAACACAGCAACAAGTATATGCCGGTGAATGGATGAATGTAAATAATGTGAAACACGCAACTTCAGCTTACCATTGGCGAAATTTTGATTACCAATGGACAGCGCCAGATGTTAGTGAATTTAAGGATCGCACTTTTATGGGATATCATCGTGCAGATGGTCGGGTAGGTACCGCAAATTATTGGTTGTTTTTGCCTATGGTTTTTTGCGAAAATAGAAATCTAGATGTTATTCGCGAAGCTTTGCATAATGAATTGGGATATGCCGTTACAGGTAAATACAAGCAGTTTACACACCAATTGGTTGAGGCGCATAAAAAAGGGGATAATATTGATACTATTGATTTCTCTCCTTCTGCAACAAATATCAACAATAGATTGTTTAAGAATGTAGATGGCATCAAATTTTTAAATCATGATGGAGGTTGCGGGGGCATTAGACAAGATGCTGCTATCTTAAGTAAATTATTAGCAGCGTATGCAAATCATCCAAACGTAGCTGGTGTAACGGTTTTAAGTTTAGGATGTCAGAATTTACAAGTTCAAGATTTTATAGATGATTTAAATAAGATAAATCCCAATTTCAATAAACCACTTTATGTGTTTAATCAACAGCAATCTGATAGCGAAGAGCAATTGATCTCAGATGCGATTAAAATGACATTCCAAGGATTAATTGAAATCAACAAATTAGAAAGAGCACCTGCACCTTTGAGCCAATTAACCATCGGTGTAAAATGTGGGGGTAGTGATGGATTTAGTGGCATAAGTGCAAACCCTGCTGTTGGGTATTGCAGTGATTTGGTTGTAGCATTAGGTGGCAAAATTATACTAGCAGAGTTCCCCGAATTATGTGGTGTAGAGCAAGAGTTGGTGGATAGATGTAAAGAGGAATCAGCTGCTCAGAAGTTTACAGATTTAATGAAAAGCTATGAGAAACAAGTGGTTGCTGCCGGTTCAGGATTTCACATGAATCCATCACCAGGCAACATTAGAGATGGCTTAATCACAGATGCGATGAAGAGTGCTGGTGCTGCAAAAAAAGGCGGTACAGCGCCAATTGTAGACGTTTTAGATTATACCGAACAAGTAACAAAACCAGGTTTAAATTTGGTATGTACACCTGGAAATGATGTTGAAGCAACAACCGGAAAAACCGCCAGTGGCGCAACTTTGATATTGTTTACAACCGGATTGGGTACACCAACTGGAAACCCAATTTGTCCTACAATCAAAGTGTCATCTAACAGCAATTTAACCAAGCGCATGAATGATATTATTGATATTGATTGTGGGCCAATTATAGCGGGAGAAAAATCAATTCCAGAAATGGGAAAATCTATTCTTGAATATTGCATTAAAGCGGCTAGTGGTGAAGTCATTCCACATTCCGTTCGATTGAATCAGGATGATTTCATCCCTTGGAAAAGAGGCGTATCCCTTTAAAAAAATAATTTAATAAAAACCAAAAAATGAAAAAATTTTTAGACGAAAACTTTCTGCTGAAAAATAAAACGGCAGAATTGCTTTATCACGATTACGCAAAGTCAATGCCGATTATTGATTACCACAACCATTTGATTCCTGAACAAATGGCCAATGATATCAATTTTGAAAACTTATCACAAGTATGGCTATATGGCGATCATTATAAATGGAGAGCAATGCGCACAAATGGTGTAAATGAGCGCTTTTGCACCGGTGACGCAGATGACTATGCGAAATTTGAACAATGGGCAAAAACGGTTCCTTATACATTAAGAAATCCATTGTATCATTGGACTCATTTGGAATTGCAACGTTATTTCAACATTCATGAAATACTAAATGGCGACAGTGCAAAACAAATTTACAGCACATGTAATGAATTGCTGCAAACGCCAGAATATAGTGTTAAAGGGCTTCTTAGCAAAATGAATGTGAAAGTAATTTGTACAACCGATGATCCAATTGATAATCTTTGTCACCATCAAAAAATGGCTATAGAAAAAAACAATACACCTTTTCATGTTTTCCCTGCTTTTCGTCCGGATAAAGCAATGAATGTAGATGATGCCATTTCATTCAATCAATATTTATCTCAATTGGAAATAGCTGCTGATGTTTCTATTTCTAGTTTTGATGATTATTTAAAAGCATTGAAATTACGCCACGATTATTTTGCTGCAAATAATTGTACCGTTAGTGATCATGGCTTGGAAGAAATTTATGCAGAAGATTATACAGAAGAAGAGATCAAATTGTACTTCAATAAAATCAGATCTGGCAATCAACTTACATTAACTGAGAATAAGAAATTCAAATCTGCAATGTTGGTTATTTTAGCTGAGTGGGATTGGGAAAAAGGATGGATTCAACAATATCATCTTGGAGCTATTCGCAACAACAATTCTAGAATGATGAAATTGTTAGGACCAGATACAGGATGGGACAGCATTGGAGATTTTTCTCAAGCTAGGGCATTGGCTAAATTTTTAAATAAATTGGATACCAATAATAAACTAACAAAAACGATTATTTACAATCTCAATCCTGCCGACAATGAATTGATGGCAACCATGATTGGTAATTTTAATGATGGTTCTGTTGCTGGAAAAGTACAGTGGGGTAGTGGTTGGTGGTTTCTTGATCAGAAAGATGGAATGACTAAACAATTGAATGCATTAAGCAATATGGGCATGTTAAGTCGCTTCATTGGAATGCTAACCGATAGTAGAAGTTTTCTTTCATATCCTCGTCACGAATATTTCCGCAGAATTTTATGCAATCTTTTTGGCGAAGAAATTGAAAATGGTGAATTGCCAAATGATATTGCTTGGACAGGTAAAGTAATTCAGGATATCTGTTTTAATAATGCAGCAGATTATTTTAGCTGGAATAAAATCATTGAACCTGCAAAAGCATTGGTTGTATAAAGGATAATTTTCTTATAATAAAAAAAGGAAGCCATTTAGCTTCCTTTTTTATTTGCTTTACTTCTATATTAACGTTGTACTCTTCCAGAGCCATCGCCTTTCACTAAGTCTTTAACTTCTGCTAATGTAGCATGGTTTAAATCTCCTGGAATGGTGTGTTTCAGTGCACTTGCAGCAACACCAAACTCAGCAGCTTCGCCCATAGGCATGCCCGTTACTAAACCATAAATCAATCCACTTGCAAAACTATCACCACTACCTACACGGTCTACAATTCTAACATTGTATTGTTTGGTATGATAAAATTCAGATCCGTCATAAACTAACGCGCTCCAGCCATTGTCGCTTGCACTATGGCTTTCTCTTAATGAAGATGCAATAAACTTGAATCCAAATTTTTCTTTCATTTGTTTGAATACATCTTTAAATCCATCAAGATTTAATTCGCCTTTAGTAACGTCTGTATCTTTTGCTTTGAAACCCAATGTAGTGTCTGCATCTTCTTCATTACCAATACAAACATCAACGTATTGACAAAGACGACTCATTACTTCTCTTGCTTTTTCTTTGCTCCATAATTTTTTTCTGTAGTTCAAATCTATACTGGTCGTTATTCCTTTTGCTTTTGCTGCTTTTAAAGCTGCCTCAGTTAATGCAGCGGCTTTGTCGCTCAAAGCAGGTGTGATGCCTGTTGTATGAAACCAAGATGCGCCTTCAAATATTTTATTGAAATCAAATTCTGAAGCGTCAACATCTGCAATACTTGCTCCTGCTCTGTCGTAAACAACTTGAGATGCTCTCATTGATGCACCTGTTTCTAAAAAATAGATGCCAAGTCTTTCTCCACCTCTAGCAATAAATTGCGTATCCACACCATATCTTCTAAGATGGTTTATGGCAGATTGACCAATGGGATTATTAGGAACTTTGGTTACGAAAGTACCATTAAGCCCATAATTACATAATGCTGCAGCAACATTTGCTTCGCCACCACCATAAGTGATATCAAAGGTATCTGCTTGTACAAATCTTTTGAAATCAGGGGTAGATAATCTCAACATGATTTCTCCTAGAGTCACAACTTTTTTTGACATATTTTAAAATTTATTTTTTGATTGATTGTAAATATCTTAATTTAATTGATGAAGAAATAAAATTTTTACGGCAACGATTTCGTAAATAATAAACTTGTTTTTTAAAAGAATCGATTATTTTGGTTTTACTTCACTAATTTTCACAAGTTTAAAAATTGAAATGTAATTAAAACAAATTATTATGATTGTCGATCACATTGCAAATGCTGAGAAATATTTTTCATTGCATCCGCTTTTCGAAAGTGCTTTTTCATTTATTCATTCAAATTATTTTGATCAAATGCCTGAGGGTAAAACACAAGTAGAAGATGGACTATTAGCTATTTTAAGCAATGCCAACGGGAAAACAAAAGAAGATAGTTTGAAGAAATTCGAGTGTCACAATAAAAATATTGACATTCAACTTTGTCTTTCTGGAAATGAAACAATCGGCTGGAAACCACGTCATCATTG
>CANFUJ010000076.1 GCA_947450165.1 Chitinophagaceae bacterium | reverse complement strand
TTGTTTTCAAATGGATATTGCCAATTGAATCAAAACAATGCCGCTAAAAAATGGGCGGATAGTGTGTACAATAGTTTAAACGACGAGGAGAGAATTGGACAGCTGATTGTGGCACGTCTTTCCATTATCGACATGAAAACCATGAAAATTACCTTTTTAAATGATCAAGTATCTGATTATGTGAAACGATATAATATTGGAAGTGTTTGCATTTTTCAAGGGAGTCCAGTGTATCAGGCAGGGTTAATCAATCAATTAAAAAAATCAGCCAAAACACCAATTTTGTTTTCCATTGATGGCGAATGGGGATTGGGTCAACGGATATTAGACAGTGTGTTGCCTTTGCCTAAGCAAATGATGTTGGGTGCAGTAAAAGATTCTTCGATTATTTATAAATATGGAAAAGTGGTGGCAGCACAATGCAATCGAATGGGCATACAAATGAACTATGCTCCGGTTATGGATGTAAACAACAATCCCAATAATCCGATTATTAATGACAGAAGTTTTGGTGAAAATAAATTTAAAGTAGCCAGCTTCGGCATTCAATATATGAAAGGACTTCAGGAAAATGGTGTAATGGCATGTGCCAAACATTTTCCAGGACATGGTGATGTTGATGTGGATTCGCACCTTGATTTACCCATTATCAAAAAATCATTCAATCAAATTGATTCGCTAGAATTGTATCCGTTTAAAAAAATCTTGAATCAAGATGTATCTAGTGTGATGGTGGCTCATTTATTTATTCCATCAATTGATTCTACAAAAAACAGACCTACATCACTTTCGCCGATTGCCATTCAAGAATTATTGAGAAAAAAATTAGCATACAAAGGACTAACGATAACGGATGGACTAGAGATGCAAGGTGTAAAAAAGTATTATCCAAATGGCGAAGCTTCGGTACAATCCATCATTGCAGGAAACGATTTGCTTTGTTTGCCAGATAGTATTCCAATGGTAGTATCAAAAATTAAAAAAGCAATAGAAGATAAACGTTTGAATTGGTCTGATATTGAGTTGCATTGTAAGCGTGTATTGATGGCTAAATATCAGTTTGTGCTCAATAATAACGACACAATAAACACCAATAATTTAACAGCAGACATCAATAAAGACGTCCCTGCTATGCGAAAATTGATTGCTGAAAATGCCATCACATTACTAAGTAAAAAAGATGAAGCATTTTTCCCATTACATCAAAAGCATCATCAACAGAAAGTGATATTTGTGGGTATTGGTATAAATACAGAAAATGAGTTTGCAAAAAAAATAAAGCAAGAATATAATGCAGATGTATTTTTTGTAGAATATGGTAGAAAGAATAAAGATTCTCTTCAAGTAATATTGGATAATATAAAAAAATCGGGTAAAAAAGTAGTCATTGGCATTCATCAAGTAAACCGCGCTCCAGCAAAGAATTTCAGCATGAGTAATGAAAGTGTAGATTTTGTAAAAAAGTTACAGAAACAAACAACGTCAATTACATTTTTATTTGGAAATGCTTACGCAGCAAAGAATTGGTGTGATGCAAAAAATTTAGTGGTATGTTATGAAGATGATGCCATTGTACAACAAGCTGCTTTTGAATTATTAAAAGGAGACCTTCATTATAAAGGAACTTTGCCTGTAACCGTTTGTGATTCCTTTAAATTTGGATCTGGCATTTGTAACTAAATTTCCTCAGAGCTTTTTGGCAATTGATCATACTCGCCTTTAAAAGCATAATATCCAAAAATGCCCAACCCTACAGAAATGGGTGTAAATATGGAAATGATCACAACCCACGGAATGGGCTTGTTGATGTCTTTTGTTCCTGTAGCGCTGATGTTTTTAATAGCACCATTTATTAGGAAATAAAAAATTACCGGGGCTGCAATCATTAAAACCAAGCCCATAATTCGTTTTATTAATTTCATCTTAAATTAAAAATTAAAAAGTGAAAAATTATAATTGTATGTAGTCATTTTTTTTAATTTTTAATTTTCACTTACAGTTAATCATTTACGTTAGTATCAATTTTATTGTTTAAAAACAGCATTCCAATTATTGCAGATAACAATGCTATACCAATTGGATACCAGAGTCCCACCAATGGATCATTGGTAAAAGATACCGAAAGCAATGTAGCAATAAAAGGAACTAGTCCACCAAATACACCATTACCTATATGATAAGGCAAACTCATCGAGGTATAACGGATTTTAGTGGGGAAAAGCTCAACCAAAAAAGCAGCAATCGGTCCATAGGCCATCGTAACAAATATAATCATACACCAAACCAAAAAAACAAATTTCCATTTCAAATCATTGGGTAAAATCTTTCCATTAAATATGGGCTTCGAATCTTTTTTAAGCACTGCACTTAAACCCATTTTATAGTTCGTAAGTGTATCCGTTCTGTTTTCAACAACTTGTATGTTATTAGGCAGCATCCAACACGTTTTTGTAGTTGTAGCTATGCTGTTTGCAGATGAAATCGTGTCTGCCTTTACAACAGTAGAACTTACCACATAAAATGGCGAACCAGTTTTATGAATATCCGAAGTCATTTGTTCGATATTGGTATCTTTCAGAAAAGTTGAAAATATTGGACGGTAACAAATTGCGCCAAGCAGCATTCCCAAAATCATAATCCATTTTCTACCAATTTTATCACTCAATGCGCCAAAAACCAGGAAGAATGGGGTTCCTAAAGCAATACCCCACAATAAAATTTCACGGCTTTGCATGAAGTCGAGCTTTGCAGTGTTTTCTAAAAATGATTGCGCATAAAATTGTCCAGTGTACCAAATTACCCCTTGTCCCATCACCGCACCAAACAATGCCAATAAAACCATTTTAAAATTGGAGCGTTTACCAAAGCTTTCTTTTAATGGATTTGTGGATGTTTTGCCTTCTTTTTTCAACTGACTGAATAAAGGAGATTCCGCCATTTTTAATCGGATATAAATTGAAACGCCCACCAATACAATCGACATCCAAAAAGGATAACGCCAGCCACCCCATTCCGCATTAAAAGCCGCATCACTCATATTTGATTTAACGAGCATGATAACACCTAACGAAACAAACAGTCCTAAGGTAGCTGTAGTTTGAATCCAGCTGGTAAAATATCCTCTGCGATTTGCTGGCGCATATTCAGCAACGTAAGTAGCTGCTCCGCCATATTCTCCGCCTAAAGCAAGTCCTTGAATTAATCGCAATAACAAAACCAATAATGGTGCGAATATGCCAATAGAAGCATAACTGGGAATTAATCCGATTAAAAAAGTTGATCCACCCATTAAAACCAGCGTAAGTAAAAAAGTAGATTTTCTGCCCATTAAATCGCCTAATCTGCCAAATACCAATGCGCCAAAAGGCCTTACCAAAAACCCTGCTGCAAAAATGGCAAGCGTACTTAAAAGAGCGGTGGTTTCATTTCCTTCTGGAAAAAATTGAATGGATATGGTTTTGGCCAACATGCCGAAAATATAGAAATCGTACCATTCAATTAAAGTGCCTAACGAAGAAGTAAAAATTATTTTTCCAATACCTTTGGTCTCGCTCATTGTATCATTTTTTGTTGGTGAATATAAATAATTATCAAACAATACGAACAGGTTGCTTTTGATTTAGAATATAAAATATAAATTAGCAATTCAAATTATAAAATTCTTCTAATGTCTTATCCATATCAAATAAAATCATTTGAACAATACCAAACTGCGTATCAAAAAAGTATTGAGCAGCCTGAAGAATTTTGGGAAGATATAGCACAACATTTTACATGGCAAAAAAAATGGGATAAAGTATTGGATTGGGAATTCAACACGCCAAAGGTTGAGTGGTTTAAAGGAGGTAAATTAAACATCACTGAAAATTGTTTAGATAGATGGGTAGCTACACAGCCAGAAACACCAGCCATTATTTGGGAATCGAATAATCCGCATGAAGCAAGCAGAAATATAACGTACAAAGCATTACATCAGAAAGTTTGTGCCTTTGCACAAGTACTAAAAAACAACGGCGCAAAAAAAGGAGATAGAATTTGTATTTACATGCCGATGGTTCCTGAGTTGACCATTGCGGTATTGGCATGCGCTCGAATAGGAGCAGTGCATTCAGTGATTTTTGCTGGCTTTTCGGCACAGAGTATTTCGGATAGGGTGCAGGATGCCCAATGTAATATTGTGATAACGGCAGATGGTGCATATCGCGGTAATAAAACAATTCCTTTAAAATCTGTAATGGATGAAGCGTTGGTTAATTGTCCTTCAGTTGAAAAAGTAATTGTTTTAACGCGTACACAAATGGCCGTTAGTATGCTCAATGGCAGAGATTGTTGGTGGGACGAGGAGATGAAACTGGTGGAAGAGAAAAATGATTATTCAGATAAGGCAGAAGTAATGGACGCAGAAGATATGTTGTTCATCCTCTATACATCTGGAAGTACTGGTAAGCCAAAAGGGGTTGTGCATACTTGTGCAGGGTATATGGTTTGGACAAACTACACTTTTGTAAATGTATTTCAATATGAGCCCGGACAAATTCATTTTTGTACAGCGGATATTGGTTGGGTAACTGGACATAGTTATATTATTTATGGTCCATTAAGCGCAGGTGCTACATCTTTGATGTTTGAAGGTATTCCTACTTATCCAGATGCAGGTCGATTTTGGGAAGTGGTAGAAAAACATCATGTAAACATTTTATACACCGCACCAACAGCCATAAGAAGCTTAATGGGTTTTGGAAAATCGCCAATCGAAGGAAAAAATTTAAGTTCATTAAAAATATTAGGAACGGTTGGAGAGCCCATCAATGAAGAAGCTTGGCATTGGTATGATGAAAATATTGGAAAGGAAAATTGTCCCATTGTAGATACTTGGTGGCAAACCGAAACAGGTGGCATATTGATTTCCAATCTAGCTGGCGTTACCCCATCTAAACCAACTTTTGCAACGCTGCCTATTCCTGGCGTACAACCGTTGCTGGTAGATGAAAGCGGAAATGAACTTTTGGGAAATGCTGTTTCAGGAAATTTATGCATCAAATTTCCATGGCCTGGCATGTTGCGTACCACTTATGGAGATCATGAGCGTTGCAGACAAACGTATTTTTCTACCTATCAAAATTTATATTTTACAGGCGATGGTTGTTTGAGAGATGAAGACGGATATTATCGCATCACGGGGAGGGTAGATGATGTGTTAAATGTGAGTGGCCATCGATTGGGAACTGCTGAATTGGAAAATGCAATCAACATGCATTCTGGTGTAATAGAAAGCGCGATTGTAGGTTATCCGCATGATATAAAAGGACAGGGAATTTATGCCTATGTTGTTTTTGGAGAAATACATACAGACGAAGAACATACCAAGCAAAACATTTTGAAAACGGTTTCAAAAATTATTGGCGCCATTGCAAAGCCCGATAAAATTCAATTTGTAAGTGGATTGCCCAAAACGAGAAGTGGTAAAATTATGCGCAGAATATTGAGAAAAGTAGCGGAAGGAGAAACCGAAAATTTGGGCGATACTTCAACACTTTTGGATCCTTCCATAGTTGCAGAAATCATTAAAGGCAGACTCTAATTTTTTTACTTTTTATTTTTGAATTTTTACTTTTACAATGAAATCATCTCCCAAAAATATCTCCATTAATGATTTCGATTACAACTTGCCAAATGAGCGTATAGCTTTGTTTCCGCTTGAAAATCGAGATCAATCAAAACTATTAATTTTTAAAAACGAAGAGATAAAAGAAGATCGATTTGAAAATATTTTATCGCATATTCCAAAAGAAAGTTTGTTTGTATTTAACAACAGCAAAGTTATAAATGCGCGTATTGTTTTTGAAAAAAGTACTGGCAGCAAAATTGAAATCTTTTGTTTGGAACCTGCCGGAGATACGCATGAATACGCTAGTGTAATGGCAGAAAATGGAAGCTCAATTTGGAAATGTTTTATAGGTGGTGTAGCAAAATGGAAAACTGAATTTTTGGAGAAGGTTGTTTTTATTAATGATCAAGAAATTGTATTTAGGGCAAAAATAATATCCAATTTATCAGAAGGATTTGTGATAAAATTTGAATGGAATGACGAATCGATTTCATTTGCAGAGATATTAGATAAAACTGGAGATGTGCCGCTTCCACCATATATAAAAAGAAGCACAGAATTAGCAGATACCAGCAGATATCAAACGGTGTATGCGCAACACGATGGCTCCGTAGCAGCACCAACCGCTGGCCTACATTTTACCGAGCAAATATTGGCACAATTAAATCAACATCAAATACATCAAGCATTTGTAACCTTACATGTGGGCGCTGGCACATTCAAACCTGTGAAATCAGCAACCATGCAAGAACATGAGATGCATTCCGAATGGATTGATGTAGATATAAATACCATAAAAAAAATAATTGATCATAAAGAATTAATCATTGCTGTTGGTACAACTTCCTTGCGTACGTTGGAATCATTATATTGGTTGGGTGTAAAATCATTATTGAATCCGGACATTGAAATATTAGATATACAACAATGGGATGCTTATGAATTGCCAGCAAATGAAATTTCAAAAGAAGTAGCATTAACGGCATTAATAGTATGGATGAATAAAAAGGGGTTATCGAGAATTTTCAACACAACGCAATTGTTGATTACGCCAGGATATTCATTTAAAATTGTAAAGGCAATGGTAACCAATTTTCATCAACCTAAATCTACATTGTTGTTGTTGGTAGCAGCGGCTATTGGGCCAAAATGGAAAACTTGTTATGAATATGCCTTAGAAAATGATTTTAGATTTTTAAGCTACGGCGATGCGAATTTGCTTTTTATGGCTGAATCGTAACTCTTGTTCCTTCGGGGATATAGCTAAACAAATCCAGCATTTCTGTATATTTCAACGAGATACAACCGTCTGTCCAACTGTACTCGTTATCAACAGTCCATTCTTCCTCTGGCCTTGTGCCATGTATGGCAATTCCGTTTCCAATTCTGGCTGTTTTAGGAATCAATCCTTGTGCTTTTCTTTTATTAAATAATTCAATATTTTCTTTTGTAGGGTAATCAAGCAAAAGCTCTTGTCCCCATTTCTTATTAACTTTTTTTAATAGTACCTTATAGTTTCCATTTGGGGTTCTTTTATCTCCTTCTTTCATCTTGTCACTCAAATCTTTGCTACCAAAAACAACTGGATAAGTAGCATACCAGCCTTCCGAATCATAAACCTTCAATTCGTAATCGCTTTTATCTACAATAATAGTATAGGTTGTACTGTCTGAATTTTGATGTTGTACTTTATGTGAATAAATAGAAGGGGAGAAGGAAATGAATCCTAAAAAAATAATAACTAAAGAAACAAGAATAATTAATCTGGGGTTCATATTTGATACAATGTGTTGTTTTTATAGTGGATAAAAATAATAGAATATCAACTATAAAATCGTTTAAGCAAATATAAAATATTCTAATTCAAAAATTTTCAGGTCAACTTATTTTCCTGTTAAAAAAATAAAAGGATCCAATTTCAAACCAAAAAACGACTTTGTTTTATTTAGAAAGAATAAAGCTATTCCTTTTAAACCTGATTGATATTGGTTATAAAATCCTGATGAAATTTGCAATTCAAATTGATGACGATGGAATATAGTTTTATATGTTGATATTGGCACCAAACGTTCTGTCCAGCTCCCTGTTTCGGGATGGCAGGTATTGCTTGGATGGTCAATTGGCATTGGCAATTCGTTGCTAGATTGAAATTTCTTAATAGCATGGATAATATCTGATTTATTTTTTCCACGCGTGAGTTTGGCTAATTTTAAAATGATGTTTTCATGTAATTCAGGCGCAAAATCTTTGATAATTTTTTCTCTTATTTTTATATATGCTTCGTGTGCATCATGTCCAAACAATATTGCTTCATCTGCATTTCCACCAATAAGCTCATCACGAATTTGTAATTTCATTAAACTACGAACTTTAAAATAATTTTCGGGATTACTACCTGTTGTAAAAACAGAAATTAAATCAGGATTTAAACTTTTCATTGTCGAAACAAATTCATCCAAATCATAAATATGTTCTATCAAATCCGTTGCTATTAAAGCATCAATATTTTCAGACAATGCTACTTTTTTAACATCATCTAAATCTCCCCAAATAAAATGATCAATGTCTGTATTCATTTGTTTTGCCAAAATTTTTGATGCATGTAAAAACCTTTCATCAATGTCGTTAATGGTTACGATTCCAAAACCGCAGTATTTAGCAAATAAGCCCAGTAAACCATTACCAGCGCCGTAATCCAATACATGCATTTCAATAATCGGTATGCTAGATTCTTTTTTTACTTTTTCTAAAACTTCGGCATAAATAGAAAGATAGTATTTGCTATTTTGTAAAAGATGGTTCAAATATTTTTTGCAGTAAGGTGCAATTGCTAATGATTGTACATCAACAGCATGTAATTTTTCTTCGAAAAGTTGAATGTAGTGTTTAAAAGAATTGTGCACGATGTTTTTTATATTCTGCTAAGGTATTGAAAAGGTTTATGAGATGTTCAAAATGTTCAATGAGTTCAATGGGTTCAAAAGGTTTGCGTAGCGGTTGAAAACCTTCAACCGTTTCCAAAACGAAAGTCCAAAAATTCAAAGGATAGAAAAATAAAAAATCTCGGTTGCGTAATGTAGCCGGGATTTTTTGTGGCCCACTCAGTTCCAACTTTTTGCAATGTTAATATGTACGACATTTTTTCTCCTCCTTTGATGATTGGTGAAAACACCAACATCGTCAGACGAGAATTACCAACCTCTTGAACTTTTTTTGTTTCGCGCAAAGCTCGGAATGGAGCAAAGACGCAAGGAAATAAGGAATAAGAAACTAAAAATAAGAAATAAGAAAATCCGGCTCCAACTTTTCGAAATCCCCAACCTTTTGAACCCATTGAACTCATTGAACCTTTTGAACCAAACCTCATAAACCTCCCAAACCTCTCAAACCTCTTTAAATTTTTGTTCCTAGATTTGCACAAATAAAAACCAAATCATGAACAAAAATTTTGTTTCCAGAATTTCTGCAGAATTAGATGAGATTTCTGCTGCTGGATTGTTTAAAAAAGAACGAATTATTACCAGCGAACAAGGTGCTGAAATTGTAGTAAACGGAAAAACAGTTTTAAACTTTTGTGCCAATAATTATCTTGGTCTCTCTGCACATCCAAAAGTATTAGAAGCTGCAAAAAAATATATTGATTACAGAGGTTTTGGCATGAGTAGTGTACGTTTCATTTGTGGCACACAAGACATTCATAAAGAGTTAGAGCAATCCATTTCTACATTTTTAGGTACGGAAGATACAATCCTATATGCTGCTGCATTTGATGCCAATGGCGGAGTTTTCGAACCTCTATTTAATGAAGAAGATGCCATTATAAGCGATGCACTAAATCATGCATCTATCATTGACGGTGTTCGTTTATCAAAAGCACAACGTTTTCGTTATCTGCATAATGACATGCAAGATCTTGAGTTGAAACTTAAAGAATCTGCTCATTTGAGAAGTAGAATTATTGTAACTGATGGTTCTTTTAGTATGGATGGCACCATTGCACAGCTTGATGTGATTTGTGATCTCGCAGATAAATACGACGCTATTGTGATGATTGATGAATGTCACTCTTCTGGTTTTTTGGGTAAAACAGGACGTGGCACACATGAATACAGAAATGTAATGGGAAGGATAGATATTATTACGGGTACATTAGGAAAAGCCTTAGGCGGAGCAAGCGGTGGGTTTACATCTGGTAAAAAAGAAATTATTGAAATGTTGCGTCAACGAAGCAGACCTTATTTATTCAGCAATACATTAGCACCAAGTATAGTAGGTGCCTCTATTGCCGTATTAAATTTATTAAGTGAAACTACCGAACTAAGAGATAAGCTAGAATATAACACTACATATTTCCGTACAAAAATGACGCAAGCTGGTTTTGACATTAAGCCAGGAGCTCATCCTATAGTACCTATTATGTTGTATGATGCTGTATTGGCACAGCAATTTGCAGCTCGTTTATTGGATGAAGGCATTTATGTAATTGGTTTCTTCTTTCCTGTTGTAGCAAAAGGACAAGCCAGAATTCGAGTTCAATTGAGTGCTGCTCATGAACAAGCGCATTTAGATAAAGCTATTGAAGCGTTTATAAAAATTGGAAAGGAGTTAAATGTGTTAAATTAGTAGATTAATTTAAATAATTAATTCGATGTTTTTAAGCAACGGTTTTTAAAGAAGTTGCATCTAATTTTATAAAGATATTTTATGTATAAATTATTAAAAGCGTTTGGGATATTTTTTCTTGCAATATTACTTTCTAGCTTGATTATTCCATCAAAAAGTACATCAAACATAGAAAATTGTGATGTCGTATATTTCGTTAATGGTGCAACATTTGAAGCAACAAATATTGTAATTGACAATGAGTTTATAAGATTCAAAAAATGCGACAATCCGGATGGTTCAACTTATGAAGTAAAAAAATCAGACGTTTCAAAAATTGAATATGCAAATGGAACTACCTTAGATTTTAGAAAAGAAGCTATAAAAAGTGGCGCTGTAAAAACGGATCCAATTGCTATTTTTGCTTTTGCCTCAGGTGGCTTAGGTATTTTATCACTTCTTGCAGGTGGCTTAGGTGGACTAGGAATTCTATTTGCATTGGGCGGAATAATAATGGGCTTTGTAAGCAAAAAAAATATCAAAGATAGCAAAGGAAAACTGAGGGGAAAAGGATTTGCGAATGCTGGCAT
>CANFUJ010000075.1 GCA_947450165.1 Chitinophagaceae bacterium | reverse complement strand
TTACTGAATAAGGATTTGCCACTGCGTAGCTGTTCCTTTACTTTTTGCTTGGCCAGTTCGTAATCGAATGGCGGAGGAGTTTTCTTTTCCATTTTCTGTGTTTTAAAGTTAAATAATTTAACTCTTGACACAGTTTATTTTACACTCTCCACAAAACCTGAAAAAATATCACTTAAGAATATTTAGTATTCTTTTCAAATTGATATACATATATCATTAACATCATTTCACAGGTTGATTATTTTCAAACCCTACCAAAACCCAACCTCAAAAACCTCACAAACCTCTAAAACCTCTTAAACCTCATAAACATATTGAACCTCTTTCCACGGGTTGAATATTTTCAACCCATACCCCCCAACCTCAATAACCTCTCAAACATCACAAAACTCTAAAACCTCCTCCCCTAATCATTCGAAAAATAATCTCCCGATTGATACAACCCTGTTTTTTGTTTCATTAATTGCATTAAGATATCATTGGCTAAGCTACTTGCGCCAAATCTAAACCATTCATTGTTCATCCAATCTTCGCCCAAAACTTCGTTCAACATGACCAGATAGTGCAACGCTAATTTTGCTTTAGAAATGCCACCAGCTGGTTTCATGGCGATTTTCTTTCCGGTTTTGTAATAGAAATCTCTGATGGCTTCTAGCATCACCAATGTTACAGGCATTGTAGCAGCAGGTTGTATTTTACCAGTTGATGTTTTGATGAAATCTGCACCAGCATACATCGCAATATCACTTGCTCTGCGTACATTATCTAATGAGCCCAACTCTCCTGTTTCTAAAATTACTTTTAAGCGAACATCACCACACAATTCTTTAATGACAGCTATTTCATCATAAACAAAGTTGTATTCTCCTTGATGGAATTTCCCTCTTGATATCACCATATCTACTTCATCTGCACCTTGTGAAATCGCAAATCTCGTATCTTCTTTTTTAACTTTCAAAGTGGATTGTCCGCTGGGAAAAGCGGTTGCTACTGAAGCCACTTTTATTCCTGAATCTCCTAGTGCTTTTTTTGCGATACCTACCATGGATGGATAAACGCAAATCGCAGCAACTGTAGGTAGGTCTGGGTATGCATCGTGTAAATGCATGGCTTTATAACAAAGTTGCTTCACTTTCCCCTCGGTGTCTTTTCCTTCAAGAGTCGTTAAATCAATCATATTTAATGCAAGCATCAACCCATTTAATTTGGTATTGCCTTTCAAACTTCTTTTGGTAAAACGAGAAGCACGTTCTTCTACCCCAACCTGATCTATTTTGGGCATAGTTGTAAAATCTGGTAAAACTTCAAACATAGTTAATGAAAGTTAGGGATTAAAGTTAGGGATTTTTTTAGAGTAAGAAGACGTTCAAAAGGTTCAATGAGTTCAAAAGGTTCAATAAGTTAACTCATAATGAATTTCATGATATTCTATTAATTCAAAAGATTTATTAAACTCAAAAGGTTCAAAATGCCAAAAGCGGAAAATACTTCCAACCTTTTGAACTCATTGAACCTTTTGAACCTTTTGAACTGTTTCCCTTACCTCAAATCCACCACTTCTACACCAGGATATTTTTTGGCATCAAATACAAATGATTGATCTGTTATAGAAGCATCAGATTTTAAATTACTTACTGTGTAGGTATATCTTGATCCAGATTTTTCAAATATTTTGGTCGAGCCAATCATAGATTTATCTACATACAACAATACTTTGTGGAAGGTTTTTGTTTTATCAATTGGCGTCAACTCAATTTCTTGCATGTTTTTTCCGCTTTCTTTTACCATTCCATTCAATTTGTATAAGAAGTCTTTATCGTAAAAATTAGTAAATAACTTTTGAGGTGTTAAAGCATTTGATGACGGATCTATTTTATTTATAGTTACTTCATTTGATGCTTTTTCATATGTCCAAATAGTTACTCCGTCCGAAAATATTTCTTGTCCAGATACATTTATTTTGTAACGGTTGCCTTTCATATATACAGTACCCGTTTTATTACCCAAACTTTTCCCTGATGCATTTTCAATTTTTAATACAAAACTTGCTTGAAATGTTTTAAAAGATTTAAACTTTACACTTACAGCATCTAAAATCTTCTTTGCATCTGGATCATTTTTGCCCATTCCTTTTGGCGGCTGAGCCATTAAAACAACATTTAATACAAATAAAGAAACCATTATCATCAAAATTCTTTTCATTTATTTTGTTTTTTTTGTGCGCCAAAGATAAGTCTTCAATTTATTTTTTTCAACATTGATGTGATTAATAGTTATGTTAAAAAATAATGTGAACTCCTTTTTTCCATTTTACCCACTATTACGGACATGTTTTTTCACTTTTCACTTTTGAATTTTCACTTTTCACACGAAAAAAATCTTACACACCAATCAGTTACAGCATTTTCTTTAGAATTGGGTTTATGATATCCAATTAAACTTTAAATCAACTAAATTTGCGTCATGGCAAAAGCAAGTGGCGAAACCCCTTTAATGCAACAACATAATGCCATCAAGGCGAAATATCCTGATGCGATTTTATTGTTTAGGGTAGGCGATTTTTACGAAACATTTGGACAAGATGCGGTTAATGCATCCGCTGTTTTAGGCATTACATTAACCAAAAGAAACAATGGCAATGCATCTTCATTAGAATTAGCAGGCTTCCCCTATCATGCGCTAGATACATATTTGCACAAATTGGTAAAGGCCGGCTACCGTGTTGCCATTTGCGATCAGCTCGAAGACCCTAAGACAGTAAAAGGCATTGTAAAAAGAGGTGTTACAGAATTGGTCACTCCAGGTGTTGCGGTAAATGACAAATTACTCGAACACAGCAGCAATAACTTTTTAGCCGCCTTGCATTTTGAAGAAAACAAAACAGGCATCGCATTTTTAGACATATCAACAGGTGAGTTTTTTATTGCAGAAGGGGATAAAGAATACACCGATAAACTTTTGCAAAGCTTACAACCCGCAGAAGTAATTTTTCAGCGAAACAAACAAAAACATTTTAAAGAAACATACGGCAACCAATTCTTTACTTATACACTAGATGAATGGATTTTCACCGAAGCTTATGCCTCAGAAATTTTATTGAAACATTTTGGAACCCATAGTTTGAAAGGTTTTGGTGTAGAAGAACTTCCATTGGGCATTATGGCTTCTGGCGCTATTCTTCATTATCTAAAAGATACCGAACATCCCAATTTACAGCACATTACTTCGTTGCAAAGAATTAACCGCGACGAGCATTTGTGGATGGATAGATTTACCATTAGAAACCTAGAACTTATATCAAATAACGAGCAAGCACAAACGCTTTTCAAAACCATCAACAACACCACGTCACCTATGGGCGCACGTTTGTTGAAAAGATGGATGCTGATGCCACTTAATAACATTATCAGCATCAATGAAAGATTAAATGCTGTTGAATTTTTAATTGCGAATACAGAAATCAGAAACCAAATCACACAACACATCAAACAAGCCGGTGATGTGGAAAGATTGGCCGCGAAAATCCCATTAAAGAAAATCAATCCACGTGAAGTTTTACAAGTGGCCAAAGGGCTTTTACAAGCTCAACAAATCAAAACCATTTGCACAGAAATTGAAAACGATTTCTTTAAACGTTCGGGGGATGCGCTAAATCATTGCCCATATATTTTAGAAAAAATTACTAGAGAAATTGCAGAAAACCCTCCTGCTGTTTCCACCAAAGGCGGTTTAATTGCTGCTGGAATCCATGCCGAATTAGATGAGCTTAGGGCAATATCAACTGGCGGTAAAAATTACCTCATCGAGCTTCAACAAAAAGAAGCACAAAACACCGGTATCTCTTCGCTTAAAATTAGTTTTAATAATGTTTTTGGATACTATCTTGAAGTTACAAACCTTCACAAATCGAAAGTTCCCGAAACATGGATTAGAAAGCAAACCCTTGCCAATGCTGAACGATACATCACCCCGGAGCTGAAAGTGTATGAGGAAAAAATCATGGGCGCTGAAGATAAAATCATTCAAATTGAACAAGAGATTTTTTCTAGCTTGCTAAATGAACTGCAAGATTACATTGCACCCATGCAAGTAAATGGACACATCATGGCGGTGATGGATTGTTTGATAAATTTTGCCAACAATGCCATTCAATTTGGGTATAAGAAACCTGAAATACACGATGGCTCAAAACTATTTTTAAAAGATAGTCGACACCCCGTTATAGAAAGAAATTTACCAATTGGAGAATCTTATATTACAAATGATATTTTACTCGATAATAGCGAGCAACAAATCATTATTTTAACCGGACCAAACATGAGTGGTAAAAGTGCCATTCTTCGCCAAACTGCACTCATTACTTTGATGGCACATATGGGAAGTTTTGTTTCGGCATCGGCTGCGGAAATCCCAATTACAGATAAAATTTTCACCCGCGTTGGTGCATCGGATAATTTAAGCGGTGGCGAAAGTACGTTCATGGTAGAAATGAATGAAACGGCAAGCATCATCAACAACTTAACCCCAAGAAGCTTGATATTATTGGATGAAATTGGGCGAGGTACTTCTACATATGATGGAATTTCAATCGCTTGGAGTATTGCAGAATTCCTACATCAATGTGTACAAGTGCCAAAAACACTTTTTGCAACGCATTATCACGAGCTCAATGAATTGGAAAACAAATTCGACCGCATAAAAAACTATCACATCACCAATAAAGAGGTTGGAAATAAAGTTATTTTTCTTAGAAAATTAGCCGCTGGTGGAAGCACACATAGTTTTGGTATTCACGTTGCACGAATGGCAGGTATGCCACCCGAATTGATTAATCGAGCCAATGAAATTTTAAAGCAACTTGAAGAAAGCAGAGACGGAAAAGAAAACAATTTCCAAAACAGCATAAAACAAATCAACAATACAAAAATGCAATTGAGTATTTTTGATGCACATTCAATGACGTTTGAGGAAATAAGAACTTTATTGAAAAATGTAGATATCAACAGATTGACCCCTGTTGAAGCACTTTTAAAATTGCAAGAAATTAAAAATAAAATCAACTAATGTTAGTCTTTGCCGATAACAATCATTTGATTTCAATTCACGTTTTGACTTATCTTGTACACGCAATATGAAACAATTATTTATTTGTTTATTTTTCTTGTCAACCGCTTTTATTCAAAAGGTCAAAGCTCAACCATGCACAGCATTGGGACAAAATCCCAGTACGGCTTTTCCGGTTTGCGAGAGTGATACATTTCACCAAGGTTCTGTAAATATTTGTGGCAACACTACCGTTGTTTCTCGCTGTACAGGACCAAATGCTTTGTTCACCGATAAAAATCCATATTGGTATAAATTTACTTGCTTTACATCTGGCACACTTGGGTTTGTGATTAGGCCTGATAATCTTGGTGATGATTACGACTGGCAATTGTTTGATGTCACCAACAGAAATATTGCAAATGTGTATTCAGATATTTCCATGTTTGTGGCTTGTAATTGGAGTGGCGAAGTGGGCATCACAGGCGCATCTGCTGCAGGCAATTCATTAATCCGTTGTGAAGGTCCTGGTGTTCCTCTATTTAGTTCAATGCCATTCATCATCCAAGGCCATGAATATTTACTTTTAATCAGTCATTTTACAGACACGCAAATTGGCTATTCATTATCGTTTGGTGGTGGCACAGGAAGTATTTCCGACCCTACAGATCCGCACATGCTATCTGCCAAAGCAGCTTGTGACGGAACGGTTATTAGCATCAAGCTAAATAAAAAAATGAAGTGTAAATCCATTACAGCAAGCGGTTCCGAGTTTAGCATTACGCCGCCTATTGCAACTGTAATCGGTGCTACCGCTATTGGATGTACGCAAAGCTTTGATACCGATTCCGTTTTAATTACCTTATCAAATGCATTGATTCCTGGCGACTATATCATTACAATAAACAATGGTACAGATGCCAATACCATACTTGATAATTGTGGCGATAACATCCCTGTTGGCGAACAAATTCCATTAACTGTTCTTCCCATATTGCCAACGCCAATGGATAGTTTAATTAAACCGAAATGTGCACCCAATCAACTGGAATTGGTATTTAGAAAGCCGATGAAATGCAGTTCAATTTCTCCAGATGGAAGTGATTTCAGCATCACTGGAACGTATCCCGTTGCCATTACTTCTGCTTCAGGCATTTGTAACAACGGTACAACCATAAAAATTATCGTTCAACTTTCGGCTCCACTTCAGCGTGCAGGAAACTTTAGAATAACACTCAATAGAGGAAGAGATGGCAATACGTTAATTGATGAATGTTCGCAAGAAACCCCTGCTGGACAATTCATTCCATTTGAAATAAAAGATACCGTAAACGCAGATTTTAATTACGCCATATTTTTAGGCTGTAAAACAGATACCATAAAATTCAATCACAATGGAGCAAATGGGGTAAACTATTGGAGTTGGAGCTTTGAAAATCAACCTGGTTCCAATTTGCAAAATCCCATTGTTTATTACAACGTCTTTGGCATCAAGCAAGTAAAGCTCATTGTTGGAAATGGCGTTTGTTTTGATACGAGTAATACTACAGTTAACTTAACCAATTTTTTAAAGGCGGGTTTTATCGGCGAGAAATTTGTTTGTCCAGGCGATGTATTACAATTTAGAGATACTAGTATTGGACAAATCATCAACTGGAATTGGGATTTCGGAAATGGAAATACGTTTAGTGGTCAAGTGCCTCCAACACAAACTTATTTGCCAAATTTATCATCAAATTATAATGTGCTCATAAAACTCGCAGTAAAAAACAACATCAATTGTATCGATACAGCAACATTAAAAGCAACGATTGTTTGGAATTGTTACATAGATGTTCCAACTGCATTTACACCAAATGGAGATGGATTAAATGACTATTTATATCCGTTAAATGCATACAAGGCAAAATCGTTGAAATTCAGTGTTTACAATCGTTTTGGGCAAAGATTATATTATACCGAAGATTGGACAAAGAAATGGAACGGCATGTACAATGCCAAAAGAATGGACATTGGAACTTATGTTTGGATACTTCAGTACTATGATGAGAATAATGTTTTCAAACAAAAAAGAGGAACAACCATTCTACTCAGATAAAACTATTTCAAACGAAATATCAACAAAATCAAATTCCCTAAGTTTGTAAAAAAAATCAATGGAACATCAACCGGTATATTATGGCGAATATCTTCAGTTAGATAAAATTATCCGCGCTCAAAATCCAGAAAGTTTTAAAGAAGGAAAAAAACCGGCTCATGATGAAATGTTGTTTATCATCATTCATCAAGCTTATGAGCTTTGGTTTAAGCAAATACTTTTTGAATTGGATTCGGTTAAAGAAATCATGATGAAGCCCGCGCTAAATGACAATACCGGCGATTTGCAAACTATAGTTCATCGGATGAAAAGAGTGGTAACGATATTGCAGGTTTTGGTGCATCAGATTGACATTTTGGAAACCATGACACCAATGGATTTTTTAGATTTCAGGGATATGCTTCGCCCTGCATCTGGGTTTCAGAGTTGGCAATTTAAAATAATTGAAGCTAAACTTGGTTTGAAATTTGAACAGCGTCACGGACAAAACTATTACACTTCTCAATTGAGTGAAGAAGATATAAAAACGATTAAATCGGCAGAAGAAGAACCTTCTATTTTAATGTTGATTAATCAATGGCTTGAAAGGATGCCATTTTTAAATGATAAAAATATTTGGGCAAATACGGATGCTGGTTCAAACCACGAATTTTGGAATGCTTACGAAAAAATATATACCGACAGTTTATCAGATGCTGAGAAAAACAACAGCACAATTTTCAAGCAATTATTTTACGGAGCAGAAAATACATTCGAAAGAAATTTAACGCCAGAAGCTTGCCGATCTGCATTGTTCATTATGTTGTATCGAGGTTTTCCATTGTTGGAATTGCCTTTTCAGTTGCTGGATGTATTGTTGGAAATAGACAATCAATTGGGCAGTTGGAGATATCGCCACATCAACATGGTGAAACGAATGATAGGAAGTAGAGTTGGGACTGGTGGTAGTACAGGAGCTGGGTATTTACAAGGCGCCATGGACAAGCATTACATCTTTAAAGAAATTTCTCAATTAAATAGTTTTTTAATTGACCGTAGAAAACTACCAGTATTGCCTAATGCCTTAATTGAAAAATTGGGATACCAGTTTTAACTACAAAACTTCCTTAAGTTTCTGTATTACTGAATCCACTTCTTCTTTGGTATTGTGTTTACAAAAACTAAACCGAACTGTAATTTGATTGGGGTTGTTATTAATTGCTTTAATCACATGACTACCTGCATCAGCGCCAGACGAACATGCACTTCCACCACTAGCACAAATATTATTGATATCTAAATTAAACAACAACATTTCCGATTTTTCTGTTTTGGGAAAACTAACACTTAATACGGTGTACAAACTTTGTCCCCATACATCCCCATTAAAATCAACTCCTTTAATATTAAGTTTGAGTTGATCGTACATGTATTTTTTAATGTCTAAGATGTGGTTTTTATCTGAATCATGGTTGGCTGTTGCCATTTCCAACGCTTTTGAAAATCCAACAATTCCGTAGAGGTTTTCTGTACCTGCACGCATATTTCTTTCTTGTCCACCACCAAAAATAAATGGGTTGATGCGCACATTTTCATTGATGTATAACATGCCTACACCTTTTGGTCCATGAAATTTATGCGCTGCACCCGTAATAAAATGTACTGGTGTATTTCTCAAGTCAATAGGAAAATGTCCAACTGTTTGAACGGTATCGCTGTGAAAAACAGCATTGTATTTTTTACATAAATTTCCAACGGTATGCAAATCGATAATGTTTCCAATTTCATTATTGGCATGCATTAAAGATACCAATGCTTTCTCTTTATTTTCAGAAAGCAATTTTTCAAGATGTGAAATATCGACATGTCCATTGGGCATCAAATTCACATAACTCACTTTAATTTTAAATTGCTTACTGATTTGTTCTACGGTGTGTGTAACGGCATGATGCTCTATATGTGAAGTTATAATATGCTTACACTCTAAATCTCTAATTGAAGTAGAAATTGCGGTATTGTTACTTTCGGTGCCACCACTGGTAAAAAAAATCTCAGAAGGATGTGCATTTAAAATTTTAGCTACATTTTTTCTTGCAGATTCTATGGCCATTTTTGTTTCTCTTCCATAAGAATAAATCGAAGAAGGATTGCCAAACTTTTCCGTTAAAAATGGCATCATTTCTTTCAGCACTTCATTATCCAAAGAAGTTGTAGCTGCATTGTCGAAGTAAATGCGATTCATATAGATATTTTTAATTTTACCAGCCGAAATTACACCAACGACTCCTGAATATCTCTCATTAGACGCATGGCAATATTATCAGCTGTGGTTTCAAAATTACTTTCAGCATAAATACGAATTATCGGTTCTGTATTGCTTGTTCGAAGATGAACCCAGTCATTATCAAATTCTATTTTCAATCCATCTTCAGTATTCGCAGGGTTGGATTTATATTTTTGCTTGATTTTATCAAAAACCAGGCCAACATCTACTCCTTGATCAAGTGTTATCTTATTTTTACTCATAAAATAATCAGGATAAGTATTTCGAAGTTGTTTTGTACTTTTTTTACTTTTTACCAAATGTGTCAAAAACAAAGCGATTCCAATTAATGCATCACGACCAAAATGTAAATCTGGAAGAATAATTCCACCGTTTCCTTCACCGCCAATAACTGCATTTTCGGCTTTCATTTTGTTTACAACATTAACCTCTCCTACTGCGCTCGCAAAATAAGTTCCACCATGTTTTATAGTGATGTCTTTTAAAGCACGTGTAGATGATAAATTACTTACTGTATTACCAGGCTTTTTACTCAATACATAATCTGCTACAGCCACCAAAGTATATTCTTCGCCAAACATTGTTCCATCTTCACAAACAAAACAAAGCCTGTCTACATCTGGATCAACCGCAATACCAAGGTTTGCTTTATTTGAAACTACAGCTCTGCTTAATTCTGTAAGATGCTCAGGCAAGGGCTCAGGATTATGAGCAAAATGGCCATTGATTTCCCCATTTATAACTACCACATCTTCAACACCCAAAGCTTTTAATAAAGCGGGTACAGCAGTTGCGCCTGTACTATTTACGGCATCAACCACAATTTTTAATCCGGCTGATTTAATGGCTTTTTTATCAACCAGTTCGTAGCCAACCACTAAATCAATATGCGCAGTAAGCATTTCATCATTAGCTACAATTTTACCCAAATGATCGACTTGTATAAATTCAAAAGATTCGTTTGAAGCAATGTCTAATATCATTTTTCCCTCTTCGCCGCTAATAAACTCGCCTTTGTTATTTAATAATTTTAAAGCGTTCCATTCTTTGGGATTGTGACTCGCTGTTAAAATAATACCGCCATCAGCTTTCAATAATGTTACTGCCATTTCCACAGTTGGTGTGGTACTGAAATCTAAATCTATTACATCAATACCTAATCCAGTTAGTGTAGAGGCTACTAAATTTTTAACCATCAAACCACTGATTCTTCCATCTCTTCCGATTACAACTTTTGAAGGTGATTTTGATTTTTTCTTTGAAACGTTTTGTAATAACCAAGTTCCATAAGCAGCAGTAAATTTCACTACATCCACAGGTGTTAAATTATCCCCCGTTTTTCCCCCAATAGTTCCTCTAATACCTGAAATACTTTTTATCAACGACATATTTACATCAAATTTTGGACGACAAATATAACAAAGAGTTGGCAGTAAAATTCAG
>CANFUJ010000074.1 GCA_947450165.1 Chitinophagaceae bacterium | reverse complement strand
TTGACTTTTGTATCTATCGAATTTAATTTTCTTTCAAATCCTTCAAGGGTTTCAGAGGATTGAAACAAATCCATCACCGCATATAAATTAAGGTTGTCGCCCGGCAAGCCAAGCGAATCGGGCTGTTGGGTGTTTTGTGCAAAAACATTTGTAACAATTAAGCAACTTAAAAACAGTAAAGTAAGGTGTGATAATTTTTTCATGATTTGACAGTTTAAAAATTTATAGAAGCGCATTGAAGACTGCATAAATTTCATTTCGATTAAAACTGAAATTAAAAAAAAAGAAACTAAAATATATGATTTAGGTTGGTTGGTGGGATAATATTAACATTTTATGAGGAAGTCAAAAGTCAAAATTTAAAAGTAAAAAATATGGCTTTTAAAATTTTACCAATTATAGCATTCAAGCTTTTTTGAATTTTTACTTTTCACTTTTGAATTTTTATTTTTCACTTTTGAATTTTTACTTTATTTATCTTGCCTAAAATTTAATTCATGAGAATCATTTCGTATAACGTCAATGGCATTCGAGCTGCAATAAAAAAAGGATTTTACGATTGGCTAAAAACAAATCCTGCTGATGTGATTTGCCTGCAAGAAACCAAAGCCACTGAAGCTGATGTAGATATTAAAGAACTTGAAGCCCTTGGATTTGAGCATCATTGGTTCAGTGCAAATAAAAAAGGTTACAGCGGTGTGGCCATTTTTTCTAAAATCAAACCAACGGCTGTTAAAAAAGGAAATGGTTTTGAAATGAGTGATTTTGAAGGAAGGGTAATTGAAATGCAATTTGGAGACATCAAATTAATCAACGCTTATTTTCCATCTGGCACTTCGGGCGATGAACGTCAAACGTATAAATATCAATGGCTTGATGAAATGTATAATTATGTTGAAGAAATTAAAAAGAAAAATCCGAAAATAATTTTGTGTGGCGATTTTAATATTGCACATGAAGCCATTGACATTCACGACCCAAAAGGCAATAAAAATACAACTGGGTTTTTGCCAGAAGAACGCGATTGGATGACCAAATTTTTAAACGCTGGTTGGATCGATACGTTTCGCGTTTTTCATCCCGAACCGCATCGCTATTCCTGGTGGAGTCAGCGTTTTCCAAGTGTTCGTTTAAATAATAAAGGTTGGCGCATTGATTATATTACCGTTACGGAATCGCTAAGAAATGATTTAAAGGATGCAGAAATTTTCCCAGATATAAAGCACAGCGATCACTGCCCTATTTATGTAGAATTAAAACATTAAAACAATATACCCATGTTTATTTACAATGTAACCATAAAAGTAAAAGCACAAATTCATCAAGAATGGTTGACTTGGCTTCAAGATGTTCATATCCCCGAAGTATTGGAAACAGGCTGTTTTTATGATGCAACTATTTTGCAACTTTTAGAAGTGGATGATACTGAAGGACCAACCTTTGCCGTTCAATATAATGCTGAAAGTAAAGCAGCGTATAACCAATATATGGAGAAATATGCAACCGAACTTCGTCAGAAATCTTATGATAAATGGGGAGATGCATTCATTGCATTTCGTTCTTTTATGCAAATTGTACAATAAGTTTTTCCACAAAAAGATATTTTTTTCAACAGGCCAAAAGATAGGTATATAAAGGATATAAACAAATCAATGCCCCTGAAACTCAATAAAATCAAGTGTTTCGTCAAAATAAAGCAAAATATTCACTAATTTATTTTTCTTTATATGATTTGAATGCCTTTCTATTGTTGGCTTTTATAGAAATTGTAGAAAAAAATAATTTTGTTCGATGTAAAAACCTTTTATATTTGTTCTTCTTAAAACTTCAAACAAACAATTATGAACAAAGCAGAATTAATCGCAAAAATTGCTGATGACGCTGGCATCACAAAAACTCAGGCAAATGCAAGTCTTGACTCATTTGTAGCTGCAGTAACAAAAACTTTAAAAAGTGGTAACAAAGTTACTTTAGTTGGTTTTGGAACTTTTTCAGTTTCAAAAAGAGCTGCTCGTAACGGACGTAACCCACAAACTGGTGCTGTGATTAAAATCAAAGCAAAAAAAGTTGCTAAGTTTAAAGCAGGAAAAACTTTATCTGCTAAAATCTAATTGAAAACTTTCTTGAGCAAGGCGCTTCTGCGTCTTGCTTTTTTATGCAAATTCATTCACTTAAACATACAATAAACATGGGACGCGGAGACATCAAAACAAAAAAAGGAAAGACATTTGCGGGAAGTTTTGGTAAAACGAGACCTGCAAAATCTGCAGCAACTGTAAAAGCATTAGCAGCTAAAAAAGCAGCTGAGAAAAAAGCATAGTTTTTAAATCTTTTAAATTGATAAGTTGATTGGATTCCTCTCAGCTTATCAATTACTATGGCGCCAATCTATTTATTTTCCATTCATTATCGCCATCTTTTTCATACACCATTCTATCGTGCAAGCGACTTGACCTACCTTGCCAAAATTCAATTAACACCGGCTTTACAATATATCCCCCCCAATGTGGTGGTCGATTGATTTCCTTTTTTTCAAATTCGGTTTGATAAGTTTGGAAATTTGTTTCCAATATTTCTCTTGAATGGATAACCGTACTTTGTGGTGATGCCCAAGCGCCAATCCTGCTCATTTCTGGCCTTGAATTAAAATAGGCATCACTTATATCTTCCGATACTTTTTCTACCGTTCCTTCAATCCTTACTTGCCTTTCCAGCTCTTTCCAAAAAAATACCAACGCTACGTTTATATTGCTCAACATATCGAGCCCTTTTTTACTGTTGTAATTCGTAAAAAAAACGAAACCATTTTCATCAAAATCTTTTAAAAGTACAATTCGTGCAGATGGTTTATGATTGGCATCAACTGTAGCTAATGTCATTGCATTTACTTCCTCTATTTGACTTTCAATAGCTTGATTCCACCATGTTGAAAATTGATCAATTGGATTTTTTTCTATGTCGTTTTCTAATAAAGATTGTAACTGATAGTCCTTTCTAATGTCGGCAATTGAACTCATATTTTTTAAATTAATTTATACTGTTATTTTTTTTCACTGTTCAAATGCAATACCATCTTTTGATTCATCGTTGTTATCAAATTGAATTGGCTGTCGATTTCTTAATTCTTCAAGCTCTTCTTTTAAAAATTGATTGTCAAGATTTGCCATTTCTAATGCACTTTCCAACTCCGTATTTTTTTTCTGTAAATCCGAAATTTCATGATACAACTCAACGGCTTCTTTTAATTCGCGCATTTGTTTATTGATTTCAATTTCATTGCTTTCCAATTTTTTTTGCAATTGGTAAAACGCTGATTCGCCCTCAATAGATTGAAGCATTTCTTCTTCCATAGAAGCTTCTCTTTTTAAAAAACCAATTTCTTTTTGTTGATGATTTCCAATGATGTTTTGTAAGTGTTCAAAGGCAATCAATTGATTGTCTATTTTACTTTGAAGTTCGGCAAGCTTGATTACGCTGGCTTTCATTTCCAACAGCTCTTCTTCTCTAAGCTGAATCATATATTCCAAATCCTGCAGCTGAAGTGCATAGGAATTATCTTCGGAGATTAAATCATCATTATTTTCAGCATCAGACATAATCTAATTATTATACTATAAATTTAATGCTTTTGAAGGATCCCAAAATTTGTTTTTAAAATCAACTACGGTATCATCTTTCACTTCTAATCCATCTTTTTCCAAAAGTTGTTGCATACGTACGGGTGTGTCAAAATGATGTTTACCGGTAAGCATTCCATTTCTGTTTACCACCCTTTGTGCAGGAATATTTAATGGAGATTGATGTGCGGCATTCATCGCCCACCCTACCATTCTAGCGCTCATTTTTGTACCGAGATAGTTGGCAATTGCACCATAAGATGTAACACGACCCTTTGGAATTTGGAGTGCAACAGCAAATACATCATCAAAAAAACTGTATTTTTTTTCTTTTGATTTTGATTTTATTTTTTCTGTATTTCCCATTTTAAACAACTACTTCGTTAGATTTAATAACAATTCTGATCTTTTGGGTTCAGGTACTGCTTCAAAATTATAAGGGCAATGTTTGCAACCATTTCCACAACAAAAACCTTTATCGAGATGATACTTTTCGGTAAGCACGATATAACCTGCTTCATTGTAATAAAAATCAATGCCTTCAATAAGCTGGTTTTTCATTTGTTCTTTTTGTTATTACAATTTTACCCTTCAGATTGTTCGGTTTCTTTTAATAATTGTTGAAGGGAAAAGTATTTATGTATTTTCTATTTGTTCTAGAATCAATTCAGTCAAAACTTTTAAATCACTATTTATCGTTCCATACATGTATCGTTCATAAATGTCTTTATTATCAGGAGGGTTTAGATTTAAAAAGATGTCTTTTTCTAAAGCCAACAATCTTAAAAATTCTCTTTGTGTCCGACCATTTCCTTCCCTAAAAGGATGTAAATAATTGACATTGTCTAAAATTTCAGCTAACTTATACGCTAAATCTTGTTTATTATTTTTTTTAATGGACCTATATTCTGTAATAAGTGAATCTATGAATTGATAAGCAATATAAAAACGCTCTCCATTAAAAAAAGGCTTTCCGTTTTTGCTAATGTTCACCGTTCTGACTTTTCCTGCCCATTCATAAACATCTTGAAACAAATAATGATGAATGAAAAGCAATGAATTGGAGTCTTTGATTTTGATAGGATTTTCAAATAACTCCTCAACTCTTTTTGAAACTTTTAAACTCTCGTAGGCTAATAGAATTTTTTCATTTTCAATTTTAGCCAAATTATGAAGTACCCCGTTTTCATTGGTGTATTTATAATCAGGGTCAATATATTGATAGCTATTTTCCATAAATGGTAAATAACGTTGTTAAAAAATCAGATTCAGAAACTAATCCATTTTTCCAATCGACATATAACTGTATCAATTCTTGTGTTGGTTCAAAACCCTCAAACATATTGGTACCTAATGCATTTGCGGTACTTTCCAATGCATTAAGATTCGAAAACTTCACACCCATTATGGTTAGGTTTTTTCGATCTATGTCTATTACTTTATACATTTTATACCAATTTTAATTATGCTCTAGTTTTTATTGTAGTTTGTATTTTATTACTTCAAATTTTTAATTCAATTTAACGCTTTTCAATTTTATTACAATTTTACGCTTCTGATTGTTCGGTTTCTTTTAATAATTGTTGAAGCACATCATCCTGATTGGGAATAATCTCTGGCAATTGAAATTTTATATAAAATATTTTGTTGCTTCCCGCAATGTCTAAACTTTCGTAATGGGTTTTTAATTTTAAGCGTTCGTCAACAACATCTTGTGCATACACATCATCACAGGATTCAAGCAAAGGAATGCCAAACATTTTAATCACTTTGTGCGTGAAATGAAACAAATCAGGAGAGTCGGTTTTTAAATGAATGCAACCATTTTTTTTCAACACTTGCTGATACAAACGGAGGAAGCGCGGATGCGTTAATCTTTTCTTGGCTCTAGAAGTACGGAGTTGAGGATCTGGAAACGTAATCCAAATTTCGTCAACTTCTTCCGCAGAAAAATAATCAGGAAGCATTTCAATTTGCGTGCGTAAAAACCGAACATTATTTAATGGCAAGTCCAACGCTTTTTTTGCACCTAAATACATGCGATTGCCTTTTACATCAACGCCAATAAAATTTTGATCGGGAAATAATTGACCAAGTCCTACAGCATACTCACCTCTACCACAGGCAAGTTCCAAAATAACTGGATGATTATTTTGAAATTTTTCGTGCCAAGTACCTGCTATATCTTTTGGATATTCGTATAAATTAGAGAATGCTTTTATCTGCGAAAAGCGGAGTAATTTTTTTTGTCCCATGAGGTGTAAAAATAGTAAAGTTTATAGGAATCTATCTCCATGAAATAATATTTGCAGAAATAGTAATTTTTTAAAACAAAGTTTTTAATTGCTATTAATTTGTAATTTTAAAAAAAGTCGATGAAAAAATTATACATTATCAGTTGCTTCTTTTTGTTATTGATATCTTGTAAAAAAACAACAGTAATTGATTCTAACAATAATGGCAATAATGGCAACAATATAACTCCTCAGCTTTATGAGTATAATGTTTTACCATCAGCTACAAATGCAATGATTACATCGTATAATGCTGAGCATTTTATTTCGGTGGATACCCGAACAACTTTAAAAAACAAACTTTTTGTATTTCTTCCTGGGACTACAGGCTCTCCAAACTTCTATAAATTAATTGTAAAGAAAGCGGCGGCTCTTGGTTATCATGCCATTGGATTAATGTATCCGAATTCATCTGATTTGTACACAGCTTCAGCAACCTCATCCGATCTTTTAGAATTTGGCAGATGTCGTCAGGAAATTTTTGATGGTACAAATCAAACAACTGGTGTTTCGATAGATAGTAACAATTGTATCAAATCGAGACTATACAAGCTTATCCAGTATTTGAGCGTACAATACCCCAATCAAAATTGGCAACAATTTATTTCAAACGGCGAAATCGTTTGGGCAAATTCTGTGATTGCTGGACATTCTCAAGGTGGCGGACAGGCATTTTATGTTTCAAAAAAAGTATTGGTAGACAGAGCTATATGCTTTGCATCAATTGATTGGAATTCCAGTTTAAGCAGAAGTGCCGAATGGGTTACTTCTACTGGACTAACGCCTACCAGTAAACTATATTCAATAAATGGAACCAACGATGAAATTTTTAATTACGTTAATGTGCAAACACAATTAACAGAAATGAATTTATTTGGCAACCCCATTAATATTGATGCTTCAACACCGCCTTATGAAAATAGCCACAGATTGATAACAAGCGCTACTCCTGGATTTAGCATCTTGTTTCCCAACCATAATTTAACCGTGCTTGATCAGTATGTACCAAAGTCAAATAATGGAGATGTGTTGCCTAGTTTCTCCAATGCATGGACGTATTTGTTGAATTAAGGAGCCCCCTCAATCCTCCAAAGGGGGAAGTTCGAATATTGACACGAAGGGTTTGAAACACGAATGCGCGTAAACGCGATTTTTTTTGACACAAAGGCACGAAGGCGCAAAGACACAAAGTTTTTTAGCTAATAAATGGAAAATGTTCCAAAATTTCCCATTTGTGGGATTGAGGGGTCTAATCCTCCTTTCTAAATCCAATTCGATTTCTTTTAGGAACAGGTTCCGGTTCCAACATTTTTTTCAACGTGTTAAAAATTACAGCAATTTCCTTGTCATGTATTCCTATTTTTTGTTCAATTTGTTGAATTTTTAAAAGCATTTCTTTGTTGTGTAAAGCCATTTCTCTAACTGCGGTAAACACCCTTACAATTTGAATATTCGCATGAATGGCTTTTTCACTATTCAATATACAAGCTAGCATAACTGCTCCATGTTCAGTAAAGGCATAAGGCAATGTTGTAGCATGTCGTAATAATAGGAACCGGTCGCAATTTGCGACCAGTTCGACTTTTTCTTCTTTGGTTAGTTGAAAGATAAAATCCTCTGGAAACCTGGATAAATTTCTTTTTACTTGTTCATTTAATCTTTTTGTGGTTACACCATATATTATCGCTAAATCTCTATCAATCATAACTTTTTTACCGCGTATTCTTATGATGCAATCAAGAATGTCTTTTTCTGTAATCATAAAATGTTATTTATGTATGCAAATAACATCTATCCGAAATAAATTTCAATGATGAAAACAACATAATTGGAAGAGAAAATTCTTTTGAAAATAGATGAATTGGAAATGGGTTTCAGAAGTTTGAGCGCAAATAGAAGTTTGGAATATTTTCCATTAATTAGCAACTTCGTTTAATAAAAAAACTTTGTGACTTTGTGTTTCAAATCCGCTGGAGTTAATATATGCTCATCATTTTGTGGATTGGCCAACCTCTTGAACGCATTGAACCTATTGAACTTATTGAACATTAATACCAATCAAACCAACAAAGTGATTTTAACTTTACACATACTCAATTTTAATTTTCTTCGCCACTTCCACTGCTTTTTTTCTAAGCGCATCAATATCTGCATTTAATGCTTCATGAACCAAGGCTACACCCATTCTTCTATACATTCGGGTGGAAGGTTTACCAAACAAGCGTATATCTGTATTCGTAGCATTTAAGGCCTCTTCAATGCCCGAAAAATAAAATGAATCTGCATTTTTATCGGCAAGGATTACAGCACTTACGCCACATTTTTCTAATTTAATTTCGGGTATAGGAAAACCTAAAATGGCTCTAGCATGTAATTCAAATTCAGATAAGTTTTGTGTTCCTGCTAACGTTACCATTCCCGTATCATGTGGTCGAGGACTAAGTTCTGAAAAATAAACACCTTCGTTTGTTAGAAAAAATTCTACACCCCAAATACCTGAGCCTGTTAATGCAGCCGTTACTTTTTCAGCCATTTCACAAGCTTCTTGATAATGTGCTTTAGAAATGGCACAAGGCTGCCAGCTTTCTTGATAATCACCACGCTCCTGACGATGACCAATAGCAGGACAGAACAACGTTTTACCATTATTTTGTGTTACGGTAAGCAAGGTAATTTCTGTGTGAAAAGAAACAAATGATTCGATAATCACTTCCTGAATATCTCCTCGTGAATTATTGATGGCATAATCCCAAACAAATTTTTTATCTTCTTCAGCACGTAAAACAGATTGTCCTTTTCCTGAAGAAGACATTAAAGGCTTTACCACACATGGAAATCCAATTTTTGCAACGGCTTCGCAAAATTGATCATATTCAGTCGCATACGCATATTCAGCCGTTCTTAATCCAAGTTCTTTACTTGCCAAGTCACGAATCAGCTTACGATTCATGGTAAAATTTGCAGCTTTAGCACTTGGCACAACTTGAATACCTTGTTGCTCGTAAACATAAAATCGTTCGGTGCGAATGGCTTCAACTTCGGGTACGATTAAATGGGGTTGGTATTTTTTCACAACAGCATCTAAGGCATATCCATCAAGCATATCAATAATTTCAAAACCATCAGCTACTTGCATTGCAGGCGCTCCAAGATAATTATCAACTGCAATTACAGTCTGCCCCAATCTCTTCAATGAAATGGTTAATTCTTTACCCAATTCGCCGCTTCCAAGTAGTAGTATTTTTTTATTCATGATTGAATGTTTAAGCCAAAATGAAAAAGTAAAAATGTTGATTTCGTTGTTTTGTAAATCTGGAGATGAAAATTATGATTGGAAAATTACTTACTTATTATTTATTAGAGGTGGTTTATTAAATGAAAACTTTGCTTATTTACGATATTGCAAAATTGCAATATTGCAATATTACGTCTACTCAACTCAAATAGCCAAATATTTTCACTAAAGTTTATTCACGAAAATATATCCACATTTGGAGTTTCTCTTTTGGCGTTTCTTTGCTTCGTTATTTTGAGGTTTATCGGTTTAATTGTTTGAGGCTGATTGATTTTTTACCCTGTTTTCGACGATTTTCATTTTTATCAATAAAATCCTCTGAAACACAATGTGGACTTAATTTATTTTTTTGGGTGACCCAGTGCGGAAAACAGGAAAGAAAACATCTTTTTCTATTGCCGATAGTTTATACCAAATGCTATGAAAGAATTACCGAAATCAACCCATAAAAAAAGCCGAAAGTTAAACTTCCGGCTTTTTAAAAATTATATAAAAGAATTAGTCTTTTAAGTTGTAAAATGCTTTAACTGCATTATAGTTTGAATAATCTAAGAAAGGCACTTTAGCAGAACCCTTGATTAATACTGATCTGAAAGGAATTGCTGATGTAGCAGTTGAAATACGCTTAGGAATTTCGATTTCAACAACACCAGTTGAAGGGTAAAAATAGTTGATTACATAGAAAGTATTTTCGTATGAACCATAAGGCAATTGAATCATAGATCCATCAGAAAATTTCCAATAAGTAATGGCAACATCTGTAGCTGCAGAACCAGTAAGTGTAGTTGATTTCAAAGAATCACCAACTGCATACGTGAAAGAGTAATCAAATACTTTTGCAGATGGACCAGCAGGACCCGCAGGACCAGTTGCACCATCAGCTCCAGCAGGACCCGCAGGACCTTCTTTAGAACAACTTGCTAAAAATAGACCAGCAGCAATTGCGATCATACCTAAAAACTTAATTGAGTTTGTTTTTTTCATGATTTTATTTTTTTAAAAAATTTAATTAATGAAACGAAGTTATATGTTTCGGTTTAAATTTTATATTTCCAGAAACATCATTTTTTTTAACGCACATTTTATACCACTTTGAATTATAATTTAGCCCATAATTTTATAGTATAATGCCGATTGGATAGCTGTTTTGATCAATTTTATTGGACCATTACAGATATCACTTCGGTATTAAACCATGGGTTATGGGCAAATATTTGGTATATAATAAAAATAGACTGCCATTTTGAGACAGTCTATTTTTTATCAAAGTATGATAAAGGATTATTGTTTCAACAATTCGTAGTATCTATCTACAATAATTGTATCAAGATTTCCATTAAGTGCACCGTAGAATCTGTTCAAAGTCATGTTAGGAGCTACCAACTTGTAAATGTCAAATTTAGTAGTATCATTAGGCGCTGGTGCTGTAGAAATACCTAAGCAATTTAAAGTTGTACCATAAGCATATCCTGTGTTGGTCTTCGCTGTAAACGTACCAGTATATGAAGTGGTACCACTAGTTTGCCATTTGTAGGTATTATTGCTGTTAAATTGGAAATAACCAGTACTCGTTCTTAAATCTTGAGGAGTTCTAATAGAATCAATTACATAATTGTTGTTGTAAACCAATTGAGCCCAATTGTATACAGTATCACGAATATACTG
>CANFUJ010000073.1 GCA_947450165.1 Chitinophagaceae bacterium | reverse complement strand
TTTAACGGCCATTAAAGCAGACAATAGACCAAAAAAATATTGCCGCTTTAAAAAAATGGGTATCCGTTATGTTGATTACAAAGACGCAGATTTTTTAAAGAAATTTTTAAACGAACAAGGTAAATTATTACCACGTCGTTTAACTGGAAACTCTTTAAAGTTTCAACGTAAAGTAAGTGAAGCCGTAAAGAAAGCACGCCAAATGGCTATCCTTCCTTACGTAACTGATCTTTTAAAATAAAATTTTTAACCACCCTAACCTTAGTTTTATACAAAGGGGAAAGTTTCGACTAAATCGAAATTGGGTAAAAATGCAAAAATCATGCAGGTAATTTTAATTCAAGATGTAAATAATCTTGGCGGAGCCAATGAATTGGTAACCGTAAAAAATGGATATGGTCGTAATTACTTAATTCCTAGTAAATTAGCTGTAGAAGCTAGCCCTAGTAATTTAAAGCAATTAAACGAGCGTTTAAAACAACAAGCAAAGAAAGAAGCAAAATTACTTGCTGCTATCAATGATGTAATTCTTGTATTAAGTAATGGCGCTTTGAAAATTGGTGCTAAAACAGGTACAAGTGGTAAAATATTTGGTAGTGTAACTTCAGTTCAAATTGCTCGTGCAATTAAAGAACAAAAAGGATATGAAATCGACCGTCGTCGTATTACAATTCTTGAAGAAGTTAAAGAGTTGGGTAGCTTCAAAGCTAAAATCGACTTTGGAAACGGAAACGAAACCGAAGTTGAATTTGAAGTTATTTCTGAATAATCTTAGCATTATCTACTAACTTTTTAAAAAAGCCACTTTTAATTAAGTGGCTTTTTTATTTATTTTATGTAATTAGTTGTAATTTAAAGATTTTAACCCCTATCTTTATGTTGTAGAAATGGTTTAAGGTTTTTATGACTGGAAGAAAGAAAATATTTTCAGTTCATTGTAATTTCTAAATCATTCATTTTTTTAATTTTTTTAAACAGTTTTACAATGAACATTTATGTTGGAAATCTCAGTTGGACAATGACTGACGAAGATTTAACGAATCTTTTCACAGAATTCGGAACCGTTACAAGCGGTAAAATTTTAAAAGACAAAATGAACGGTCGCAGCAAGGGCTTTGGTTTTGTTGAAATGGAAGACGATGAAGCTGCTAAAGCAGCAATCGCAGGCTTAAACGAAACAGAAGTAATGGGTCGTAAGCTAATTGTTAACGAATCACAACCACGTCAAGAAGGCGAATACAAAAAGCGTCCAGGTGGCGGTGGCGGATTCGGTGGAAACCGTGGCGGCGGCGGAAGTCGTGGTGGTTACGGTGGCGGCGGTGGAAACCGTGGCGGTGGTTACGGCGGTGGCGGTAATCGCAGCGGTGGTAGCGGTGGCTACAACAGAGATTTTTAATTTGATTACGTGTTTACACGATTAAATATAACGTCTAAAAAAAAATCCTTCATTAATTGAAGGATTTTTTTTTAAGTAAAAATTCAAAAAAGAGACTGGAATTTTTTACCCACGCTTTTCACTTTTTACTTTTTACTTCTTAATTCTCTTAATAAGTAGCAACATCTGCATTAATATTCCCCCACCCCAACTGCGCATTCCTCACTGGATAATTCGAACTTGATTGAATCAATTTATTTAAAATCGCATCTCTTGATAATGTTGGAAATCTGCTCCAAACTAATGCAGCTATTCCTGCTGTAGTTGCCGTGGAAACGGAAGACCCACCTACAATAGAAGGTATATCGCCTTGCATTGCCAATGATAATGGGAAACGAGCATTGGTTGATTTTTCCATTACAACCGTAAAATCGGTTTCAACTCCATCATGACAACTAGCGCACGAAGTATTAAAATCATTTTCATAAACGCCTGTTACTGCATTTACTTGTGGCAATGTAGCCGGAAAAATCACACCATACCATCCACTTGTCCAACTAAACGAAGTACCCGCCGCACAAAAAATCAACTTCCCTTTTCCATAAGCAAACGCAATGGCATCCTTAATTTGTGAACTTGTTGTAATTCTACCCAAACTCATGCTTATAATTTTTACATCCGTTCTATTGGCCGCATTGGTAAATGCATCAGCAACCCCTTTTGCCTCTCTACTGTCTTCTATAAATACATCTTCTGCAGCCCTACATGTAACCAAATTACAGTTATATGCCACTCCTACTGTGTTGCCATCAATGCCTCGTGGCGCACCACAAGCTCCCGCCATTGATGTACCATGTCCACATCCATCATCAGGAGTTTCAATAGGACCGGTATTAATCCCCAAAAAAGTTGACCTTGGTAAGGTGACTATTTTCTCAATTGTTCTTCCTACAGAATATCCTTGATTAAATGAAGAACCTAAATTTTCCTGATCAAATTCGCAACCTGTATCGATGAAAAAAACTTTAACGCCTGTACCTGTTGATTTAGTCCATGCTTTTGGAATATTGTGATATTGATAATTCCAGGATTGTTTTGATGCAGGAAGCATATTGATATAATCACTATTTGCGATTAAACCCAGTTCAGCATTATTTTGATCGCAACCACTACTGCTTGTTGTTGCATTGCTTATAGTATTGTCTTTTTTAAACTCATTAAATATAATATTACACGGTTCATAACCCATTGGCTCTGAATATCTAACCAGATTAGAATTTCTCAACCAAGAAATTGTTTTTGGGTTTTTAATAACCACATCCACTACCGGTAAAAAATTCTCCTCCCAAGGAATTATTTTTTTCAAAGTAACTGATGGATCTAATTCCATTTCTAATATCAAAATTTCATTCAACAATTTATTTTTTGCATTTTGCCATGCAGATTCCCTAACATCAATTTCATGGATTTTATTAATGTCAAAAAATACCTCAGCAGGTTTAAAACCAATCGACATTATATGATCACTTTGTTGCAAAGCACTCCAAACAATTTTCTCATCTACATTATTCCAATCAAAACCTCCATTTTTAATGGTTGATTTATAAATTAAATCATCAATAGATTGGGTGGATACAACCTCGATGGATGTAGGTGTTGGTTCTAAAATATTTTTTTTACATGAAACAAAAATCACCATAAAAAAAAGGCACAAGTAAATTCGATTTGTTTGCATAATATTATTTTTTTTCAAAAATAAAATCACCACTGATGAATCGATTATTTTATTGCTGATGTTTGTTCTGTATGACAGAAGTTTATTCAGCATTAATCAACAACTTATGATTATATTTATAAGACTATTTTGGATTTAGAAGAAATTACGACTGAGCTAAATTAGATTTTTGTTGAAAATATAAAACGAACATAGAATGAAAACAAAAGAAGAAATTGTAAATAATTGGTTACCCCGATACACAGGATTAAAAATTGAACAATTTGGTGAATATATATTGTTAACTAACTTTTCAAAATATGTACACTTATTTGCAGAGTGGCATAATGTAGAAATAATTGGGAAAGACAATCCAATGCAATGTGCAACCGCAAACAACATAACCATAATAAACTTTGGTATGGGTAGCCCTGGAGCTGCTACAATAATGGATTTACTTTCAGCAATTCATCCAAAAGCGGTATTGTTTTTAGGTAAGTGCGGCGGTTTAAAAAAGAGAAATAAATTAGGCGATTTAATTTTACCCATAGCAGCAATTAGAGGCGAAGGAACAAGTAATGATTATTTCCCTCCTGAAGTTCCAGCCATGCCTGCATTTGCTTTACAAAAAGCCATTTCAACAACGATTCGAGATTATGAATGTGATTATTGGACAGGTGTTTGTTACTCAACCAATAGAAGGGTTTGGGAACACGACGAACAATTTAAAGCATACCTAGAAAAGATTCGGGCATATGCCATTGATATGGAAACGGCAACTATATTTACTGTTGGATTTTTTAATAAAATTCCAACTGGTGCAATATTGCTAGTCAGCGATTCTCCAATGGTTCCAGAAGGTGTGAAAACAGAAGCTAGCGACATAAAAGTAACTTCAGAGTTTGTTGAACTACATCTTAAAATTGGCATTGATTCTTTAAAACAATTGATTAATTCAGGATTAACGGTTAGGCATTTGAAGTTTTAATCAACCATTATCATTGATCTTTTTAATATTTTACAATATTTGGTATTGATTTTTCGTTTAAGTTTTTCAGAATGATTTAAAAATTTCTGAATCAAACATAAAACCCAAAATCAAAAAAATGTTTAGTAAAATAAAAAACGATTTTAATCAAAGCAAAAACTATATAATATTAATTGTGTTAGCAATCATTGCTAGCTACTCTGTTTATAGTTATTGTAGCGTAAATTACATTATTTACCTAAGTGATGAAAACGCGATATTTGAGCTCTCCACCGCTTTATTTTTTTTGATTGCTTCTATTATTTTATTTCTATTATTCAGAGACACAAAAAACATATTTTTTATTTTACTCTCCATATTATTTTTTGTGGGTGCAGGCGAAGAGTTAAGTTGGGGTCAACATTTAATGCATTTTTCAACGCCCAATTATTTAAATAAAATCAATGTTCAACACGAGTTTAATTTTCATAACATTGAAGAATTTAACACAGGAAATTTTGATGGTTCAAAAAAAACTGGTTGGCATAGATTATTGGAAATAAATTTTTTATTTCGTTTGTTTTGTCTTTTTTATGGTATTGTAATTCCATTCTTAATGATGCAGTCAAAAAAAATAACCGATTTTATCAATTACATAAAAATGCCCACGCCCAATTTATCTGTTGGTATTTTCTTTATGATTAATTGGATTGTGTATAAATTAGTTTTGATGGTTTTGCCTGAAGGGAATAATATTTATTATTATTTAACGGCTTCCGAAATTTTCGAATGCATTGATGCTTTTATTTTCCTTTGTATCAGCTTCGCGTATTATCGATTTAGTTTTAAAAATGTAAAAGAAGATGAAAGCTCGATTCACGATTCGAGATTCGGGATGGCAGCCGATGTTGGATAGAATTATATTCCGTTTTGATACTTTTCTCATAATACGTTTGGCGTTTGGCGTTTGGCGTTTGGCGTTTGTGGTTTGTGGTTTGTGGTTTGTGGTTTGTGGTTTGTGGTTTAAAACCTAATCCAATCCATTATCTAGCATTCAATATCTACTCTACTCAAATTCTTTCACTGCTTTTTAAATTAAATAAATTATATTTGCGCTTCAAAATCATGCCGTAACATGATAAGTGCCTGTATTAAGGCTTAAATGACAATTGCAATCTTATTGCATCGCGGCATGTATAAAACCTAAAAACAATATACATGAAGTTATCACAGTTCCGTTTCGACCTCCCATTAAATCTAATTGCACAAAATCCAACAAAAAAAAGAGAAGATAGTCGCCTAATGGTGATTCATCGCAAAACCGGTCATATTGAAGATCGTACTTTTTCCGACATCATGGAATATTATGATGACAAGGATGTTTTTGTGGTAAACAACACCAAAGTTTTCCCTGCAAGAATGTATGGTAGAAAGGAAAAAACAGGTGCTAAAATTGAAGTGTTTTTATTAAGAGAACTAAACAAAGCCAATAAATTGTGGGATGTTATTGTAGATCCTGCACGTAAAATCAGGGTTGGAAATAAATTATATTTTGGTGAAAATGACGAATTGGTTGCAGAAGTAATTGATAATACAACAAGTCGCGGAAGAACCATTAGATTTCTTTGGGATGGTACTGAGGAAGAATTCCGTAACATGTTGGAATTGATGGGAGAAACGCCTTTACCAAAATACATCAAAAGAAAACCAGAAGAAGAAGATAAAGAAAGATATCAAACAGTTTATGCAAAATACGAAGGAGCTGTTGCAGCACCTACTGCTGGTTTGCATTTTAGTAAAGAATTAATTAAGCGTTTGGAAATTCAAGGTATTCGTTTTGCTGAAGTTACTTTACACACTGGATTAGGTACTTTCCGCCAAATTGAAGTAGAAGATTTGAGTAAGCATAAAATGGATGCTGAATATTATAAAGTGGATGAAACGGCTTGTGCGATTGTAAACAAAGCTAAAGAGGGTAATCATAGAATTTGTTCTATTGGAACAACCACAATGCGTGCGATGGAAACTTCGTATACTGCACAAAAATTATTAAAACCATCAGAAGGTTGGACAAATCATTTTATTCACCCACCTTATAATTTTAATGTTGCCGATTCATTGGTAAGTAATTTTCATTTGCCAAAATCGAGTTTGATGATCATGGCATGCGCATTTGCGGGTTACGATTTAATGATGGATGCATATCAAAAAGCAATAAAAGATAAATATCGCTTTTTCAGTTATGGTGATGCAATGTTGATTATATAATAGAAATCAAAATCATTTTAAAGCCTCGAATTATTCGGGGCTTTTTTTATGCATAAAAAAAGGGCCGTGATAGAAATCGCAGCCCGTATTAATCCAATATCCTATGAAAAACCATCTTTAAAACGATAACAAGTTGATTTTATTGCGTTTGTAAAAATTAATTTGAAAGTTTTTGTTTCAGAATAAGAAACCTAATACAATTTTGAATTTTAAAAAAATCAGATTGATGATATTTAAGCACTCCAATTTCTATTGTATGTAAATAGTAGTTCTGGAAAAATTTCTTTTAAAGTTTTGATATCTCTTCTCAACGTTCTTTCGGATATAGAAAATTCAGCACAGTATTCGTCAATATTTATAGTCCTAATATCTTCTGAGGTGATTTTTACATAAAGCTTTATAATTCGGTAAATCTTTTGATTGACCGTGCTTGTTGCTTTTTCTTTTTTTTTATTTACTGTTGGAAATTTCATGGATTTCTAAATCAGCTTTTTATAGAAATTCTGAAGATTGTTTGTTGCATCAGTAATATGTTCCAATAAAAAATATTTAATTATCCCAAACTATAATTTTATATAATTAAGGTTAGAGATTATTCTAAGTGTTATAATTAATAAATCAACTTTCTCACATCTAACTTATAACTTATAATAGGATCTTCGTCATTCAATCCTAATCCGAGAATTACAATACTATCCTCATGAAGATATAAATGTGGAAAATAATCACCTTCCTCTTTTTTACATAATGCTCTAAGATACTTTACCTGATCTTCTTTCTCTAGACTGTTGAAATTATTTACAACAAGTATAATTGGTTTATCTTGAGGAAAAATTAATTCGCCTGTTTTTGCTTTTAACTCATTCCCTTTTATTACAATCCTAGGTTTTATTCTTAATGAGTCAAAAGAAGGATAGTTGAATTGATCGGCTGCATTAAGCCAAAAAATTTCTTCTATTACACTCTTATTATCTTTTAAAATATTGGAAATTTCAATTAATTGCTTTTCATCAAAACCTTTAATTATCAAAAAGTTTTTTACAATATTTGCATGGCTTATTAATGTTTCTTTTGTTATTTCTGTGTACATCTATTTTTGATTTTATTTAAAAGTATTTTGTTATTGAGGCGTTTATTCTATATTAAGTTTTTATTATTAAGATGTGAATTATGACTATCATTTGTTGAACCTAAATTGACAATATGTTTATCATTTAGATATGGACTTTAGTAGCATTTATTTTAATTTCAATATGGCTCCATACTTAACCCAGCAAAAACTTTTCTACAGAACTCCAATCTGGAAACTCCTCTTGACCAAAATGAATGTGCTTGCCTTTAAAATCCCCAGCATAATGAGAGGTTCTATCGTCTATTAAATAATGTCCAATATTTAAATCTTTTCTGTGGGTTAATATCAATCGCTTTCTAAATGAGTTGCCAAAATGCTTCTCTATCCAAAGTCTTTTTTCAGTAAAGCTTTGAGGTACATTCCACATTGCTGCAGACAAAAAGTAAGTTTCATATTTATTTGAAAGTTTATTTACGGCATCAATAGCCCCTTCAATTGGATGTAAGTCAAGAAAAAAGTTATCTACACTTCCACAAATTTCATCTGTTTTTTTTCCACGGTCATCTTCTGATAATGAATCCCAGTCAGGTAAATATTGTTTAATGCCTTTTTCAAAATTGGCTACTACTCCATCCATGTCAATGTATAGAATTTTTTTGCCTGTTAGATTTTGTTCCATTTCTTTTTTGCTTTTATCTGTTTTTTTGTTTCTGTTATTGACCTTTTGATATCTTCTATTTCTGATTTGTCATTTAAAAAAATATCTGTTATGTAAAATAAAATAAAATGCAATATAAAAGAAAATAAATACATTTTATTAGGCGATACTTCTTTAAAATTGACAAAATAATACGATACGCCAAAAATGATAAAGAAGAGAAAAATGGAAATAAAAAGTCTAGAAAATAAAAACAACAAAAAATACTCCAAAACCAATATTATTCTTGCCTCTTTTAGTGTGCAGTTGGCTAAATGCGATTCCCATTTTAATTTTGAGTTATTCTCCATAGTTTTAGGATTTTAAAGGTTGAGAAATAAAAGAAAATGCGGTTCATTTAAAGTAGGTGAAGGATTACTTAAGGACAAATTAAATAAGACGATTTGAAAAACAAGTTTTGAATGTTGAGGTTTGGGCCTTTTTGGGCTTTTGTTGAAAACCATCGGTAACTTTATCTTTATCAATTATCTTTCGAAATGACTTTTCCGGAACTATAAAACTTTGTTTTAATGCTCGAAGCAGTCGGGTGCAATCCTTCACACTAAGCTTTAAATTTTCATTTGATAATTAAATTCATCCAGTTCTTCTTGTATTTGCTCTATTTGTTTTTGAATGCTTTCAATAATAGCATCTCTTTTGTTGGTGGAGATTGATGCAGTTGAAAATTTCCCTGGGACGTGTTCTATTCTTTCAATTTCGCAAGGCATATATTTTAGTTTACCTGCGATATTTTTCAACTCCGACAACCTGAAAATTTTATCAAAAACTTGAATGTTTGCAGATTGGATTTTAGTTTTAAGGGCTACCATTTCATCAATATTTGCAAATAAATCATTTAATAATTGCTGTGGGTCATAGGGTCGAGTTATTCCCTCTTCTGCAATGTTGTACCTTCTAATTCTTTCATAAGTTTCGGTGATTTTACCTTTTAATTTGTTTTTTTCTTTGAGTGCTTTTTTTAGATTCATAAAATAAAAATTTTAGGTTTTAAAAAGATGATTACATGTTTTATAACCCATGATCAACCACAATCAAATAACAATTAAATTGTCGGGTTATTCCTATTATCAATGAACTATCGAAGAGAAGTATTAAAGCAAAAAATTGGATAGAAAAATGGGTTTGTTCAATCTCAAAATCAAAATTAGGGGGCGAATAAAAAAAACACGAATTTATTTGGACGAACATATGTCCAATTGATTTTTTTTATTTTTCAAACGTACATTCTTTTGACGATGAGGAATAGAAAAAATATGAATTTAAAGATGCTTATTACGTATTGATCGCAGTATATGGAAATCGGAAATGGATAATTGCGAGACCAATCTTTACGCTTTCAAAAATAAAAAAGGGCCGTGATAGAAATCGCAGCCCGTATTAATCCAATATCCTATGAAAAACCATCTTTAAAACGATAACACGTTGATTTTATTGTGTTTGTGAAAAATTATTTGAGGGTATTTGTTTTCTTAAAAGCTTATTTGCAATATTGCAATATTACGTGTACCCAGTTCATATAGCCAAATATTTTCACTAAAATTTATTCATAAACAATCTGCTAAACTGGTGATTAAAAATTGCTGTCTTGTTTTTTTACTTATTGAATATTGGCTGTTTGAAATTTCAATATTTCACATTCAATTCGAGCATAGTTTTTGACTTTTTACTTCCAAAAATAAAAAAAGGGCCGTGATAGAAATCGCAGCCCGTATTAATCCAATATCCTATGAAAAACCATCTTTAAAACGATAACACGTTGATTTTATTGCGTTTGTAAAATTTAATTTGAAAGTTTTTGTGTCATGCTCATATAACATTGAATTCTTAACCTACAAGTCATCTATACTTTTTGAATTTCGACTTTTCACTTTTGAATTTTTACTTCTCACTTCCCAAAATAAAAAAAGGGCCGTGATAGAAATCGCAGCCCGTATTAATCCAATATCCTATGAAAAACCATTCTTAAAACGATAACGTGTTGATTTTATTGCGTTTGTGAAAATGAATTTTAAAATTATTTTTCTATTTGATTAAATAATGTTGTTTAAACCTATCAGTTTTTAAAATTTTTACTTGATTAAATCAAACGGAACATTAAATTTTGCACCCAGTTCTTTTAACTCATTTTGTATCATTTCTGGAATGGGGATACCGTTATGAATTCGTTCTTGTTCCATTCTTCTTTCTGGATCACCAGGAATTACAACAGGATTTGAAGCATCTATTGGTATCGCTTCTCTAAATCTACTGATCCATAAATCCATATCTTTTTTAAATGATTCCGCTGTTCTAAATGCATCGATTCGCATGGCCCCAAAAAAATGTCCAATTCCTTTGCCTGGCATATTTTCTGGCATAGGCACATAAGCTGGAAAAGGTGGCACCCATGGACCAAAATTTGCACCACTCAACACCCCTGAAAAAATATCTACAATTGAACCCAACATAAATCCTTTGTGACTACTATGCTCACGATCACCGCCAAGAGGCAATAATGCCCCACCCTTCTTTAATGCATGCGCATCATTTGACTCATTTCCATGTTCATCTTGTACCCAACCACTTGGAACTGCCATATTTTTTCTTTGTGATATTTCAAGTTTTCCATTGGCTGCAGTGGTTGTTGCAAAATCAGCCACAAATGGAGGTTGTTCCCCTGCAGGAACAGCTACTGCAATTGGATTTGTGCCCAACATCCTTTCTTTAGAAAAAGTAGGCGACACTAAAGCAGAAGCGTTTGTCATTGCTATACCAATCATATCGTGAGGCAATGCCATCATGGCGTGTT
>CANFUJ010000072.1 GCA_947450165.1 Chitinophagaceae bacterium | reverse complement strand
ATCAAACTATCAGACCGTTTTAGGGATTCGATTTTTTCTAGAGATACAACTAGAAACAAAGGATTTTCTTCCGATTCATTATTTCGGATTTTTTGCAATGGATTTGCCATTAAAGCACTTAGTGGAAATGCATTGATGTATGTAAATTTATTGGAATCACAAACCCGTTTAGAATTACATTATAAAAAACGTAATGCAGGTGTTGTAGATACAGTTTATAATAGCTTTTATTTTAATTCTGGGTTACAAGGCGAAACCATTCGAAGATCAGCTGTTGCTAATAAAATTGTTCGTTCAAGAAACGCATTGCCTTCTGGTGATCAAGAAATTTATTTACAAACTACACCAGGAACTTACGCTACTTTAGAGATTCCTCGCCTTACGAATTATGGCAATAAAATCATTCATCGTGCCGAAATACAGGTGAGTCAAATTCCAGAACCAATCAATGATAAAATATTCCCTGAGGCAAGTTATTTATACCTTGATTTAATAGATTCAACTACTTCGCCTAAATGGAAGCCTATTTACCATGATTTGAATCCAAATACTTTTTACGACCCCGATTTCAAAACTGCAGGATATCCTTTCTTCCCTTTAAATGGAGATGTTGATTTTAGTTATTTTGGTGGGTATGTAAGAGAAAGAGAAATGACATTTGGTACGCAATCTTATTACAACATAAACATCACTAGGTATGTACAGCAGATTTCTACTAAAAATAGCTTTAATTATAAAATGAGGCTGTTCCCTGCGCATAGTTTTTCTTATCCACAATACAGTAATATAACCATTCCATACAGAAACGCAATTGCTTATGGAAGAACCCGTATTGGTGGAGGAGGAAATCCAAACCCTGCATATAGAATGCGATTGAGAGTTATTTATTCGAAAATCAAACCTTAAATTTTCTTTTTTTTCTTAATCATGCAAAAGGTTGAAATTGGTATTATCCTATTATCTTTGCAATCTTAAAAATTTATTTTATGCCATATTTATTTACATCAGAGTCGGTAAGTGAGGGTCATCCAGATAAAGTTGCTGACCAAATTAGTGATGCACTTATTGATAATTTTTTAGCTTTTGATCCTTCAAGCAAAGTAGCTTGTGAAACATTGGTTACTACAGGACAGGTTGTTTTGGCTGGAGAAGTTAAATCTAAAGCGTATTTAGATGTTCAAGAAATTGCTCGCGGGGTTATTCGTAAAATCGGGTATACCAAAAGTGAGTATATGTTTGAAGCAAACTCTTGCGGAATTCTATCTGCAATCCACGAACAATCTAGCGATATTAATCAGGGTGTTGACAGAAAGAAAAAAGAAGAGCAAGGTGCTGGTGATCAAGGTATGATGTTTGGTTACGCAAGTAATGAAACAGATGATTACATGCCATTGGCGTTAAACATTGCACATAAATTATTGGAAGAGCTTGCTGCTTTAAGAAGAGAAAATAAAGCGATTAAATATCTTCGCCCTGATGCAAAAAGTCAGGTTACTTTAGAATACGACGACAATAATAAGCCTGTTCGTATTGATGCAATAGTAGTATCTACACAGCATGATGATTTTGGAAAAGATGATAAAATGTTGGATAAAATTAAAAAAGACATCATCAGTATTTTAATTCCAAGAGTTAAAGCGAAATATCCAAAATACGCACATCTATTTAACAATAAAATTAAATACCACATCAACCCAACAGGGAAGTTTGTAATCGGTGGTCCACATGGCGATACTGGTTTAACAGGTCGTAAAATTATTGTAGATACTTATGGTGGAAAAGGTGCTCATGGTGGTGGTGCATTTAGCGGAAAAGATCCAAGTAAAGTAGATCGTTCTGCTGCTTATGCTACCCGTCATATCGCAAAAAATTTAGTAGCTGCTGGTTTATGTGATGAAGTTTTGGTTCAAGTTTCTTATGCGATTGGTGTAGCACAACCAACAAGTATCAACGTAGTAACTTATGGTACTTCTAAAGTGAAATTAACAGATGGACAAATAGCTGAAAAAATCATGAAAATGAGCTGCTTCGATATGCGTCCTTATTTTATCGAACAAAGATTGAAACTGAGAAACCCAATGTACAGCGAAACCGCAGCATATGGACACATGGGACGTAAAAATGAAATCGTTGAAAAAACATTCGTTTCTCCTGATGGTAAAAAAATTACTAAAAAAGTAGAATTATTTACTTGGGAAAAATTGGATGCTGTAAAAGAAGTAAAAAAGGTTTTTGGTTTGAAATAATTATTTTATTTCCCCTTTATAAAATTAAAACCATAAGTTTCGGCTTATGGTTTTTTGTTTATTTATCGTATAAATTTGAATAGTGAAAAATTTTAGACATCAACACCATCGTCCCAAAAAAAACACATTGATTATTGGAAGAGACGCCGTAATTAATGCTTTAAAGGAGCGCAAGCAATTAGAAAGAATATATCTTCAATCCAATGTGCATGGTGAAGTAATTGATGAAATTAAAACCCTTGCAGCCCAAGAATTGGTTCCAATTAATAAAGTTCCTGTTGAGAAGCTGAATGGGTTTAATATCAGTAACCACGAAGGTTGTATTGCCCAAATTGCAAAAATCCAATATCAAGATTTACAACAGATCATTTCATTTGTTGTGGAAAATGGAGAAACGCCTTTGTTTATTATTTTGGATGGAGTGACGGATATTCGAAACATTGGAGCCATCGCTAGAAGTGCATTCAGCTTTGGTGTTCATGCCATCATCATCCCCGATAAAGGAGTTGGTGCTTTAAATGAAGATGCCATATTAACTTCTGCTGGTGCGCTAGAAAAAATTGCGGTTTGTAGGGTAGGGAGTTTGATGAAAGCAGTTGATGAACTTCATTTAAATGGCATCAAAGTTTTTGCCAGTGAAATGACTGCAGAAACAGCTTGCCAGCGTATTGATTTTTCGGAGCCTTGTGCTATTGTAATGGGTGGGGAAGAGCATGGCGTATATCCAGCATTAATGAAAATTTGCGATGAGAAATTTAAAATTCCGATGCCAGGAGATTTTGAGTCATTAAATGTATCTGTTGCAACAGGCATTATTCTTTATGAGGTTTCTCGACAAAGGTTTCCAATTGTTTAAGTATTTATTTTGCTAAAAATTAAAAAATGCAAAATCATCAATCCATAAAACTGGTAGAATGTCCGCGAGATGCGATGCAAGGTTGGCATGAAATCATTCCTACTGCCGATAAAATTAGATATTTAAACACATTATTGAATGTAGGATTTCACACCATTGATTTTGGCAGTTTTGTATCGCCAAAAGTAATTCCACAAATGGCAGATACAAAAGAAGTTTTGGAAAATCTCGACCTATCAAATACAACTTCTAAACTGCTCGCAATTGTTGCCAATAAAAGAGGCGCGGAAGAGGCCGTAACATTTAAGCAAATCGATTTTCTTGGATTTCCCTTCTCAATTTCCGAAACTTTTCAACAACGAAATACCAATGCTTCTATTGAACAGTCATTTAACCAAGTACTCGATATTCAAGAATTGTGTGTTCGTAATCATAAAAAATTGGTCATTTATATTTCAATGGGTTTTGGTAATCCTTACGGAGATCCTTATCACGAAGAGATGGTTTTTGAATGGGCGAATAAGTTAGCAACGAGTGGAATTGAAATTATTTCTTTAGCAGATACCGTTGGATTAGCAACGCCGGAGCAAATTGAACGCACAACAAAATTTCTGATTCAATCCATGCCGAATGTAGAAGTTGGTGTGCATTTGCATTCAACGCCCATCAATTGGAAACAAAAAACAGAAGCCGCATTTAATGCAGGGTGCTTGAGATTTGATGGCGCCATTAATGGAATTGGCGGCTGTCCAATGGCTGGAGATAATCTTGTTGGGAATATGAATACCAATTTGATGATTGATTATTTAAACGAAAAGGGGATTTCTCTAAATCTCGATTCTTCTAAATTGGCTGATGCTGTACAAATCGCAACAGAAATTTTTATCTAATATTTTGCTTTTAATAAAATTGTTTTCAAATAATAAAAATGGAATTCAGATTACCTTTTACTCCAAAGCCGTTTCTACATAAAATTGAACATCATCATCAATTGTTTTTGGCGGGATCTTGCTTTACCGAACAAATTGGTTCCAAGTTGACAAATTACAAATTCAACACCATCGAAAATCCAAATGGAATTCTATTTAATCCGATTAGCATCTCAGAAAATATAATCTCCTACATCAATCAAAAAGTTTATTCAGAAGATGATTTATTTTTGTACAATGAAATTTGGGGAAGTTGGAATCACCATACCCGATTCTCGGATGTAAATCAAAGTGTTGCTTTAGAAAAAATAAATCAATCCCAAAAGGCAGCGCATGATTTTTTAACAAGCACTGATTGGTTAATCATTACGCTTGGTTCTTCTTATGTGTACGCGTTAGAAAATAAAAAAGTGGTGGCCAATTGCCATAAAGTGCCTACAGATAAGTTTAATAAAAAGCTATTATCGGCTTTGGAAGTAGAAACGGCAATGGGTGAGATGATTGAAAAGCTAAAAATATTTAACCCAAACATCAAAATAATTTTCACCATTAGTCCAGTAAGGCATTTGCGTGATGGATTTGTAGAAAACAACAGAAGCAAAGCCAATTTGATAACTGCTGTACATGAGTTGGTCGCGGCATTTGAAAACTGTTTTTATTTCCCTTCTTACGAATTGGTTATAGATGATTTAAGGGATTATCGTTTTTATGCAGAAGATATGGTGCATCCCAATTATCAAGCGACACAATACGTTTGGGAAAGATTTACAGCTGCTTGCATTGATGAAAAAGCACTTTTAATCATGAAAGAAATTGGCATCATAAACTCCGCTAAAAATCATCGCCCATTTAATCCAAGTTCCAATCAGCACCTTCAATTTTTAAAAACCAATTTGGAGAAAACCATAAACCTTCAGCAATCTCATCCATATATAAATTTATCGGCTGAGCTTGATTTTTTTGAATTTGGGATAAATAATTTTAAATAAGATTTATTTTTTCAAAAAAAAGCAATAACTTTCTTTTAGATTTTACCAAAACTAACTTTTTAAAGTATTTAATTCACAAAGATTTCGCCTGAATAAGTAGAAATCATTTTCTGACTTTAGTCAGAATTTTAAAATAAAATTTTTATGAAGTCAATAAAATTAATCATTGCAATTTTTGTTTTTTCAACAACCATACAAGCTCAGCGTATCAATAAAATCTTCATTAAAGAAAAAGGAGCTTCTATTGTTACAAGTTTTTTGTTGAGTGATAATGTAGTCATACAAGTTGCTCAATATGGATCAATTTCAAGCTGGGGAGTTGATAAATATTCGGATAGAGGTACAGATTATATTCAACGTCCTTTAGAGAATTATACGGGTAGAATTGAGTATTATACAGAAAAAGAAAACGAGGCGTTTAGAGGTAAAATAAAATACATTGGCAATACCATGTTAACGTATTATGCAAGTTTTGATGAGAAAACAATGGTAGGTAAATTAAAAAGTATCGGTCCAATAAAAATCACCTACAACACCGTTTATGATGATGCTACTGCTGTAGGAAAAATAAAATCGATAGGACAAATGAATTATTCTTATTACAGTTCATTTGACAATGACGCGTATAAAGGAAAGATTAAAGCTACTGGAAATGTAGGGTTCACTTATTATTCTTCAACGGATGACAAAGCTTATGCTGGTAAAATAAAAACTTTCAATAACGTTGGGTTTTCATATTACTCTTCTTTAGATCAACCAAGTTTGAGAGGTGCTCAAAAAACTGGGAACACAATGCAGGTGGTTAATGGTATTACCTATTATCTTTGGCAATAATCAAATGGATTATTGTTGATGTTTAATTATGATTTCGCACCTAAGGAGCTATTGTTCTTTCACTGCTATGGGGTTATTAAGAAGTCGCTCCTACGGAGCTGTTATCAAAACCACAATAATTTCCAGAAACCCAAAATATCAATTGAATTGAAAACATTAAGCTACAGAGTAGCGGCATCTCATTAGCTCCGGAGGAGCGACATATGAATAGCTCCAGAGGAGCGGCATAATAATTCAATCCATCGTATTCAATTATTTCAGTTCAAATATCTTTGATATCAATGAATCCTATCGCCTCTAACTTCAGAGCTATTTATTAATTCTTTTTCGTATTCTAGCCAGGCCTTCCATCTTTTTCGAACTACTTTTTTATCGATATAATGTTCGGCAAGATTTATAAATAAGGTATAATGTCCAGCTTCACTTTCCATGAATTTTCTGTAAAATTTTCGCATATAAGGATCTTCCATTCCTTCACTCAATCGTTTAAATCTTTCGCAGCTTCTGGCTTCAATTAAAGCCATAATTAGCATTTGGTCTAGAAATCGTTCATCTGGACTACCACCTTTTACTTGGAAGTCGATTAACTTATTCACATACACATCTTTGCGTTGTCGGCCCAATTGTAAATTGCGTTTTTTTAATTCAGCTAAAACCATTCTAAAATGGCCCCATTCTTCGGTTACAATGGGACTTAATTCGTCTACCAATAAATCCTTTTCTGAATTTTTTTGAATCAATGAAATGCAGGTCGTTGCTGCCTTTTGTTCGCAATAGGCATGATCTGTTAGGATTTCTTCCAATGATATTTCGGCAAGATTAACCCATCTCGGATCAGTAGGTAATTGTAATCCAAGAATATTTTTAGTATGTTCACTTAATGGTTTTTCCATACTCAAAAATAAATCATGGAATTTTATCTGCCTACATTTTTTTAATTTGGGGATAAGATGATGAACGTATCAACCAAATTTGAATTAATTTAGAATTTTAATATTATGAGAATCCTTTTTTCTATTTTATCATTTTTCTTTACCGCCGCATTATGTTATGTACTGGATACAAAATCAGTATTCAAATTGCCGTTTGGAAAATTCCTTTCCCCACAAGCTGGTATTTGGCAAAATGCAGAATCTTTTGATGCTGACTTTTCAGATGAATTGAAGTTTGATCAACTCATTGGACATACCAACGTGTATTTGGATGAGCGTTTGGTTCCACATGTTTTTGCAGAAAATGAAACTGATGCCTTTTTCGTACAAGGATATTTACATGCAAAATTCAGGTTGTGGCAAATGGAATTTCAAACCATGTATGCTGCCGGCAGAGCAAGTGAAGTAGTGGGCGATGTGGCCTTAAATCACGATAGAGAATTTAGAAGATTGGGATTGGTTTACGCTGCCGAAAAATCACTCGTTGAAATGGAAAATGATCCAATTTCCAAATCGGCTTGCGATGCCTATACTGCAGGCGTTAACCAATACATAGCCTCATTAACCTACAGCGATTTACCACTGGAATATAAATTGCTTGGGTATCAACCCGAAAAGTGGACTAATTTTAAATCAGCCCTCTTTTTAAAGTACATGGCTTATGATTTGACTGGTAATGATAAGGATTTTGAAATGACTGATGCCAAAGCTTCATTCACTAAAAGTGATTTCGATTTGCTTTTTCCAAGTAAACAAGATTCTCTAGATCCCATAATTCCAAAAAATACTTTTTTCTCATTGGCTACAATTCAACCTGTTACACCAGCTTTTGCTGATTCTATTTATTTTGATTTTTTAAAAGATACGATTGCTATTCCACAAGTTGAAATGCCTGATCAATTCAATGGCAGCAACAATTGGGCGGTTGATTCCAGTAAAACAAAATCGAAATACCCGATTCTTTGTAGTGATCCACATCTCAAAATTAGTAACCCATCTGTTTGGTACGAAATGCAAATCTCTACGCCTAATTCTAATGTTTATGGCGCTAGTTTTCCGGGCGCTCCAGGCATCATTATTGGGTTTAATGATAATTGCGCTTTTGGCTTTACAAATGCAGGACGTGATGTAAAAGATTATTACGAAATTAAATTTAAAGACAATTCCAAATCTGAATATTGGTTCAATAACAATTGGGTGAATACAACCCGAAGAATTGAAAAAATAAATATTGCGGGAAAGCCGGCTTTCTATGATACCATTGCTTATACCATTTTCGGTCCTGTAATTTATGACGCTTCTTTTTCAGGAAAAAACAATAAAGTTGAAAAGAATTATGCGGTTCGTTGGTCGGCGCATGACAATAGCAATGAGTTTAAGTTTTTTTATTTACTCAATCATGCAAAAAATTATTGCGATTTTCAACAAGCGTTGCCATATTTAAAATCACCAGGACAAAATTGTGTTTTTGCTTGTAAAAATGGAGATATCGCCATAAACGTTCAAGGTGCTTTTCCAGCAAAATGGAAAGGTCAGGGCGAATTTGTAATGCCAGGATTTGACAGCAGTTATATGTGGCAAGGGATGATACCACAATCAGAAAATCCATTTCAATACAATCCAGTCAGGGGATTTGTGAGCAGCGCTAATCAACGACCTGTCGATTCTGCTTATCCATATTACATTGGCAGTAATTATCCCGTTTATCGAGGTTTGTATTTGAATCGAAAACTGTCTTCAATGAAAGACATTACAACCGCAGATATGATGAAATTGCAAACAAGTAATTACAATGTATTTGCAGAAATGGCGATGCCTATTTTGCTCAAAAATATCCGAGTTGAAGTGCTTAATGAAAATGAAAGAAAATACTTTCAGAAACTAGAAAATTGGCGTTTTGAGTACGATGAAAATACCACCGCGGCTACTCTTTTTGAATTAACATGGAGTAAACTAACCGATACAATTTATAATGATGAATACGCCAGCAAGCCTAAAAATACTGCAAGACCTTATAAAAGCAGTTTGCTAGATGCGTTGTTGCGCGATAGTTGTTATAAGTTTATTGATAATATTACAACATCAAATAGAGAGACATTAGAAGATGTAGTTATAGCCGCATTTAAATCGGCATCATTGGAAGCTGTTCAACTGGAAAAACAAAACAAACTTTCATGGTCCAAATATAAAGATACGCATGTTGATCATTTACTAAAATTGCCAGGCTTTGGCGCCGAACATTTAAAAATAGGTGGGAATGAAAATTGTTTAAATGCTACTAAATCTAGTCATGGTCCCAGTTGGAGAATGATTGTGAATTTAACACCCAATACAGATGCTTATGGCATTTATCCTGGTGGACAAAGCGGAAATCCAGGAAGTCGTTTTTATGATGATGGAATTGAAACTTGGGCAAAAGGCAATTATTATAATTTATGGATGATGCGTGCCGAAGAAAAAAATGATTTGCGTGTGAAATGGAAAATGGTTTTTAGTAAAAAGTAAAAAACAAAAAAGTCATAAACAAAAATTCAAAAGTAAAAATTCAAAATGAAAAGTGAAGTCGATAATAAAGGGTCATTTTTTAATTTTTAATTTTCAATTTCAACTTAACACCAATGAAATTTATAACCAGTTTTATTTTAATGGCATTACTTAGTTTTTCCCTTTGTATTTTTCTGCCTTGGTGGAGCATTGCAATTGCTTGCTTTTTGGTAGCTTTTTGCATTCCACAAAAGAATTGGGTTTCGTTTGTTGCTGGATTTGTTTCTTTGTTTTTGCTTTGGTATGCATTGAGTTTTTGGATGAGTTTTCAAAATGGCCATCTACTTGCCAATAGAATTTCTACATTGATATTAAAACAAGAAAATTCTTTCTTACTCGTTTTGATAACCGCTTTAATTGGTGGGTTTGTTGGCGGATTTGCTGCACTTTCAGGTTCTTTAATCAGAAAAAATTTTAAGCATGCGTAAGCTTTTGGTTGTTTTGACTTTAATTTGTTTTTCTACAAATTTATTTTCACAAAAAATTTATGGCACTGTAAAAAATGTAAATGGTGTAACATTGCCTTTTGCATCAATCAGTATAAAGGGCACTTCTTTAGGTGTTAATGCAAATCAACAAGCCAGTTATTCATACACATTGCCAGCAGGTAATTATGTGGTGGTTTGTCAGCATATTGGCTACGAAACAGCAGAACGTGCCATTGACTTAAAAGAAAATACAGAAATCAATTTTGTCCTTACAGAACGAAAGCTATTGATGAAGGAAGTGGTTATTGGTACAGGCGAAAATCCTGCATATGCAATCATTAGATCAGCAATTAAAAAAAGAGATGCTTTTAACAATCAAGTAAAAAGCTTTGAGTGCGATTTGTATGCAAAGGATTTGATAAAACTAAGAAGCTTGCCCAATAAAGTAATGGGACAGAAAGTTGAAAAATCTGATCGAAAAGAAATGGGTTTGGATTCATCTGGCAAAGGCATTGTTTACTTATCTGAATCCATTTCAACAGTGTATAAATCACTTCCAGATAAATTTAAAATGTTGGTTAAAAGCAGTCGTGTAAGCGGTAGCAATAATTTCGGGTTTACATTTCCTGCGTTCATAAACATGTACCAAAATAATGTAAATGTTTTTGATGGCGCTTTTAATAAAAGAGGTTTTGTTTCGCCAATTGCAGATGGTGCTTTACGATTTTATAAATACAAAATGCTAGGCAGTTTTGTTGAAAATGGCAAAACGATAAACACCATACGAGTTACGCCAAAAAGAAATTACGAACCTTTGTTTTCAGGAATCATCAACATTGTAGACGATGAATGGGCGATTCATAGTTTTGATTTTTCTTTATCCAAGAAATCTCAACTTGAAATTATAGACACGCTTCATATTTCGCAATTGCATATTCCATTAGATAAAGGTATTTGGCGCGTCAAAAATCAGGTTATATACTTTAATTTGAAACTATTCGGCATTGATGTAATTGGTAGCTTCTTATCTGATTATTCTGATTATAAAATCAATCCGGTTTTTGATAAAAAATTATTCGATAAAACCATCATTATTTATGATTCTGCAGTAAATAAAAAACAACGAAATTATTGGGATTCTATTAGGCCAATTCCTTTGATGGCAGATGAACAATATGATTACAAATTTAAAGACAGCATGCTCGTT
>CANFUJ010000071.1 GCA_947450165.1 Chitinophagaceae bacterium | reverse complement strand
GTTGAATTAATCTCTCTCCATTTCCATTTATTGTTATGAATACAAGAATATCAAAGCCATCAAATTCAGCATAACGAAATTGTTCAAAGCCCCAATTTTTCATACGCCATAAAATAATATCTGACTCATCTTTTTTCGATATTTCTATCGGAATACCTAAGTAAGGATCTAAATCTAATTGGCAATAGTCACAAGTGCTCTCGATTTCAGGAATCATTTCTCTCCTTAAGAAATCTATTCGAATATCTGGTCCTTCAATTTTAACGATATTCCATATTTCAATTTGATTCATTTTGTTTGTTTTAAAATGTAACTAATATTGTTTGTGATTTCACTCTTTGATTCAAAGTAGTGTTCATTCAGCCAATCATCAATTGCGTCTTTTTTAAAAAGCAATTTTTTCCCTGATTTTATATAAGGTATCAGGCGGGCGGAAGTTTTCTTGTAAATAGTGGAAGTGCTCAGATTTATATATTCTGACAATTCATTTACGTTCATGTAATTCTTCATGTTTTATAATTTTTAATGTCAATGTCTGTCCCAGTTGAATAAAAGACAGAATTAATATTCAATTGGCATTAACACTGTAAAACTAATCGACTACAAAAACATAAATAGGAAATATGAAGAAATGATAGGCAAGATTGATAGGTGCGCGGAAAAAATCAAACTTCAAAAATTTGATCAATTAAAAAAGCGGAATCTTTATTTTTTAGAGGGTAACGATATTTTTCAGTGTCGCAGTAATTAGAATAAAAATTACCTTTATTTAAATCAAATATTTTTGCTTTTTGAATTTCTGTTCTAGAAATATTAAGCGTTTTAAGTAGAATAGAAATCATATAATAGGCTGCTCCGCTATTGCTAATAAATTTTATTGGACTACTTATATTTCTATAATTACCAAAACAAATTTGATTTAGTTGTTCTGCTGCAATTGTTTTATTTTCAAATTGAAAAATGTTATTTCCAGTAATATCTTTTAATTCCAATATTCTGGTGACAAAATCGTTGGGTAATATTTTATCTTCATAAAGGTGAATTGAATTTTCTCTAGATTTGATAATTTGAACAATTTCATCATTAACTTTTGGAGAAGGCAAAAAATTTATAAAATTCAAATAAAGTAAATTTATTAAAGACTCTAGCGGTCTTTTAAAAACAATAATTTCAGTGTCAATTAATTTTGCATTTTGTATTTGCTTAAGATGTTTTAATATTGATTTCAATTCGTCTACTAATGCCTCTTTTAAATTTTTATATTTATCGTTATTTTCATCATTTAGAGGCAAATATTTTTGGAGTATTAATTTTTTGGATTTTTCAAATTCGCTTCTAAAAAGTTTTTCAATTTCGGATTCGAATGTATATTCTTCAATAATGTGTTTACTATTTTGACTGTTTGTTTCTTCGTTATAAAATTCAATTATATATTCTACAGAAAATGTTTGTTTTTTAAAATCAATACTGACTGGATAACTATTCCATAAATCATGCTCATCTTGCGGGTTAGGAAATTTCGATAAAAAACTTTCTTTTGCTTTTAGAATTAGATTTTTAGTAAAAAAACTATTAAAAAATGCGATAGGACTTCTTAAGCTAGAGTTTGTAGCTTTTATGTTTATCAGACTATACATGGTTTATGCTATTTAAAAGCTGTTAAAGCTTTTGCCATTTCTTTTTTTGTGTCATCCTCAAAGCTATCTAAATAAGATTTTGTGGTATTGATTGAGCTATGTCCCAGTGCTTCAGAGATGTATTGTACATTAGCACCGGATCTTTTTAAAACAGTTGAAAAGCTGTGTCGGGCATAATAGGTTGTACATGGTTTGTTAATCCCAACTTTACCTGCAATGATTTTCATATACTTGTTTACCATTTTTGTGAACTGTTGAACTTTTGCTCTTTGCTTTTCAGCATTATCATTAGAATTCAAGATAGGAAAAATAAGATTTTCTTTTTTCTTCTCCGAATTACCCCATTTATTTATAATTGTTCTAAGTTCATCAGTTATAAAAATTGAAATAGGGGATAGGACATTATTGGTGTTTTTTGTTTTTGTTCTAATGAATTTAATGTACTCTCCATCAATGTCTTTATATTTTAGATGCGCTATATCTGTTATATTCATGCCGTTAGCTAAATAACTAAAAATCCAAAAGTCAAGAGCTTTTTCTTCCCATGATTTAGCTTCGGCATTGTATTCAAAAAATAATTTTATTTCAGCAATTGTTAATGCCTTTTTAATATTTCGACTTGTGGGTATTTGGTATTTCAATTTGCTTTTGCTTCCAAATGGGTAGTTGAAGTCTTTTGATAAAGTTCCATCTTCCATAGCATTATTAATCACTGCTCTTAATGGACGCACATAAATGCCAACTGTTGAAATTGACTTTTCTTCATCAAGTAAAAACTTTTCATATGCCTTTAGGAAATCGACCGTTATCTCATTAAATTTTAGTTTATTTCTAAACTTTTTCAAAGATTTTAAACTAGAAGTGTAATTTGAAGCAGTGCCAAAATGATCCTCATTTTTTTGCTTAGCAATTATTTGATCATAGTAGTGGTAAACATCCTCTCTCACATTTTGGTTACTGTAAAGTTTCTTTTTGAATGCATTAAAATCAAACACGGATATTTCATCAATAATCTTATTTGCTTTTTGTTCAAGAGCATTTAATTTTAATCGAATAGTTTTATTTTCACCTTTTGGGTTTGCGCCCATTATTATTTTGAAATCATCTTGACTCAGGCTTAAATCTGCAGGGTAATACCGTTGGGTCCTATTAAAAGTAACACGTAGCTTTATTGGGTATAATCCATTTTTTAACTTTTTTCTTGAGTCCAGAATTATAGATGTATTTGCTTTCATGGTTTAAAATTTGCATACAATTTGCATACAAATATGGGAAAAAAAGGAATACAAAAGAAACTATGAGATAAAATAAAATTCATTTAAATTCAATGATATCAATACTTTTGGAAGAAAAAGACATAATAAGATAATAAAAGAAAAAATAGGAAAAGGTTTAATATTGTGACTACGGATCAGAAGGTTTTAGGTTTGAATCCTAACGCGGTCACACAAAAAGGTTTTACATTTCTGTAAAACCTTTTTTTATTTTAGTATGTTGTTACTTTTTGCAAATATTTAAGGAGATTTTATCCCCATAATTGCATTATATATTGTTCATTTGACTTTCACTTCCTTTTTAATGAATAAATTATGCAATTAAAATCCGCGATTATTTTATTTTTAATTTTCTTAAATTTTGGATGTAAAATCAAAAATGTAGAATCTCAAATTGAAAATAGAAATATCATTATCAAAAATGATGATGATGTTTCTTTAAAGCGTTTAGACAAAAAAATAAATGAAATCAATGCATACATAGTTAGCAAAAATGGTTACAATAATGAGATTGCTTTTTTAATAGACATGAAAATCTCATCTGGTAAAAACAGATTTTTTGTTGTTGACCTTCGAAATAAAAAAATACTTAAGAAAGGGCTTGTGGCGCATGGTTATGGTTCAAGTATTTTAAATTCAGATTCTTTGAAGTTTTGTAATGTACCCAATTCGATGGCTACATCAATTGGTAAATATCGTATCGGAAATTCTTATTATGGTAAATTTGGAAAGAGCTATAAATTATCCGGGCTTGATAACACAAATAGTAAAGCGCTGGAAAGAAATATTGTTTTACATAGTTATAAAGATGTACCTGAACATGAAGTTGATGGCGCAATTTGTTTGAGTAAAGGATGTCCAATGGTTTCGTTTGGTTTCTTTAAAGAAATAGAAGAATTGATAGATCAATCGAAGCGTAGTATTTTGATTTATGTTTATTATTGATAAAAAGTAATTCATGAAACCAATAATTAGAACCGCCATTTTTTTCTTGCTCCCTTTTATTTTAATGATAATCATAAACGAATCATTCAGGTTTTCAGTAAAAGAACAACCATTTTATAAATACGGATTTGCCACAATAAATTCTGCTAATAAATTATCTTATAAGTGTTCCTGGAAATGCCACAACAAAACAATTCATTGCAAAACACATCATGTGAAGTTATTAAAAAGCTATTTTTTAATAACAGATTTGCTTTATGATTCAGAAATAAAATTATTGAGAAGTACTGGAAATTATGGGTTAGCCAATATTGCTATTTTGGTCATTTTTATCCCATTTCTAATTTTATATTTTTTTATAAAAGGGTTAAACATTCGTAATGAAATTCAAAAATTAAAACAAAATGGATAATCTAATTCAATGCGCATATTTTCTTTATAATTATTGTACCGATTTCGTTATTAATTTGGCAAATCTTTTACACTTATCATATTACGAGGTAAACTTTGTTTTCTTTTGTTTACTTTATCCCTTGTTATTGATGGCCTCATTCATTTTTTATTTTATTCAAAGAAAACGATTGAAAAGATTAAGAACTTCTATTAAAATGCCTTAGTGTTAAAGTGATTTTTTTTACCTTATTAAATTAGATCTATTTTTTTTGATTAAAATTCGGTCAAAGACACATGTCGTTAAAATATAAAGTATTTGTTTTTGTATCTAATTCAACTAAAGATTGAATTTTAAAGTTCGTTGTTTAACTAACTGGTTTAAAATCGAATTTTATAAGCCTTGGTAATCTAAAAATCATATTAAAAGTTAGTTTTTACAGATTTAAGATATTACCTTTAATATCTATAGAAATTGTTAAATTTTTAATTCAAAAAAATCTTCTGCTTTGAGTATTCAAATGAGAAATTTCATTTTTTTGATTTTAAAAAAATCCGATTTCTTTCTTCTTTAAAAGTGGTTTTATAAATTAATTTAATTGGCTAATTGCGTTAAGAATTTAATGGAAATTGTGTTTTCTGATTTGAAAAAATCTCTTGTTACTGTCTTTTTTTTATTGTTTGTTTCATTTTACACAAAAGCTCAAACCGCGAATGTTGTTGTTGGTGGTGGTGCTTCAATTACTTGCCCTGCTATACCAACAGCTACATGGACAACACCTCCTGCGGGTGTTACCTTTTCAAATTGGGTTAGAGGTAGTGGCGTTGTTTGTGTTTCTGCTAACAATGGACTTAGTGGTAGTGGTTTTAATACATTAAACGCAGGTGCCTCAATAGCTGCAAATGATTATTATGCGGTAACAATTACTGCAGATGCAACACATACTTTCATACTAAATAATGTATTTTGGTCGAGTGTAGTAAGCTCTGGCACTTGTAATTTCGACGTTTATTATAGTAATAACGGTGGCCCTACAACACAATACGGCACTACTGTTAATGGCACTGGTACTTTTTCGAATACTTTTACAGGGGCTGTTTTTGTTGCTGCTGGAAATTCAATTACTGTTTATTTAGTTCCTTCCGGTACAAGTGCATCAGGAACAACAGTTAGATGGGTAAATGGATCGTCATTTAATATAACCGTTTCTTCAACATTAACAGAATACCCAATAAGGGTTCCTAGACAAACCATTACTAATCCTTGCGGTGGTGTTTTTACAGATAGTGGTGGAAGTGGAGGTAATTATTCAGACAGAGAAAAAGATACCATTACATTTTGTGCTCCTGCTGGTCAATATTTGTATTTTAATTTTACTGCTTTCAATACACAATCAAATAATGATAATTTAATTGCTTACAATGGTTCTACTCCTGCGTCTCCGCAAATTGGCGTTTATTCAGGGACAACAATACCAGGAACAATTGCGTCTGCACTTGGAGGGTGTATCACATTTGTTTTTACATCAAATGCATCTCAAAATAATTCAGGTTGGATTGCAAATATTGTATGCTCTTCAACACCACCTCCAACAAATGATCTTTGTAGTACTGCGCAACTCGTTACACCAAACGGAACTTGTGTAAATGGTACTACATTAGGCGCAAATGATAGTTGGATAGACACAGTTGGATGTCAATCTAATGTTGGAAATCACCCTGATGTTTGGTATTCGTTTGTTGCAACAGGTACTCAAGCTCAATTTAATGTAAATACAAGTGGTACTTTTTCGGGAAATGCTGAGATTGTTTTGGTTAGAGGAACTTGTACAGGAACGTTTACTTTAGTTGGAAGTCAATGCGGTGCTTCTCCATTAGCGGCTACTTTTAATGGATTAACTGTTGGAACAACTTATTACTATACCATTTCGTCTACTCCCACAGGTACTGGTGGCGCTTTTCAATCTTGTGTAACAACTTTAACTCCAGCATCACCACCAGAACAAGATTGTCCATCTGCTATTCCAATTTGCGGAAATGTATATACTCAAACAGTTTCGTATTCAGGCACTGGATTAATTCCTAATGAAATTAACCCCGCAAATAGTTGTCTAGCTGGTGGAGAAAGAGCAGATGTTTGGTACACGTTTACTGTTCAAAACTCAGGAAACTTAACTTTTTCTATTACACCTGTTAATGCATCTGATGATTATGATTGGGCAGTGTATAATTTAACCAATGCCAATTGTTCGGATATATTTTCTAATCCAGCTTTGAATGTAAGTTGTAATTTTTCATCAACATTTGGCGTTACAGGTCCCACTGGAGGATCGGCCTTAAATACTCAGGGTGCAGCGGGTACGCCTTTTAATGCTTCAATTCCTGTTATTGTAGGTCAAACATATGTAATTAATGTAAGTAACTTTTCACAATCTTCAGGTGGTTATACCATTAATCTAAGCAACACCACAGCAGTAATTGCAGATGTTGTTCCTCCTAGATTAGCACTAGCATCCCCTCAAAGTGCTTGTGGTGGTAATCAAATTACCATATCACTTTCTGAAAATATACTTTGTAGCACGATTGATGCCACTGATTTTGTTGTTACTGGTCCAGGAGGTCCTTATACCGTTACTTCTGTTGCTTCTCCAAGTTGTAGTTTAGGTGCTTTAAATACCAATACTGTTGTATTAAATATAAGTCCAAGTATTTCAGTTGTGGGTAGCTATTCTGTTTGTTTATCGGGCTCTTCAGTGTCTGATTTGTGTGGAAATATTGGCATTTCGGGTGCTACAAGTTGTGTTCCATTTACGATTGCTTTAACTCCTGCACCAACAACATCTCCTGTTAATTATTGTCAAAATGCTTCATCTGTTCCTTTAACAGCTACTTTAACAGGAGGTGCTACGGCCACATTAAATTGGTACACATTAGCAGTAGGAGGGGCGTCTACATCTAATGCTCCAACTCCATCAACTGCTACGGCTGGTGTTACGACGTATTATGTAAGTCAAACCGTAAATGGTTGCGAAAGTGTTCGTGTACCCATTACTGTTACAGTTACGGCAACTGTAACACCGCTTTTTTCTTCAATACCAACTTCGATATGTAGTGGAGCATCAGTACCTGTGTTGCCAACAACTTCTCAAAATGGAATTGCAGGAACATGGTCTCCATCAGTAATAAATAACACAACTAGTGGTACTTATACATTTACTCCTTCTAATTCAGGTGCTTGCATAACGCCAGTTACTTATAATGTTACAGTTTATGAATTGCCAATCATTTATCCGCATGGCACGAATCCATCTTGTAATCTTCCGCCTTGTAATGGTGTTGCAACAGTTGATGTGGTTGGAGGCTCAACTCCTTATACATATAATTGGGTAAGTGGTAATGTGTCAATAGGCACAACACAAACTATTTCAAATCTTTGTGCTGGAACATACGACATAACTGTAACAGATAGTCATGGATGCAGATCAAGTGCATTTACTCCTGTAACAAACAATTGTATTCAAATACAGAGTGTGTTGGTAGATGCTTGCGAAACGGATGAGGGGTATGGAGAAATGGTATTTTTTCAAGTTGGTCAAAATTCGATTAATGTTTCATCCATGAATGTGGTTTGGCCGAGCAATACATGGCAGGGAATTACAACAAATCAGACGTATATTAACAATGTAAATGCTACAATTACTGGAGGTGGAGTACTACTGCCTGTTCCAGTAAATGGAATATTGCCTCCAAACGCAAATGTTGTTATAGTAACAGGAGTTACACCATCGAGTGTAATGAATTACTCTAATCTTACTGATACACTTTATGTGATTTTTCAAAATAATACAACAGTAACTGCAGGTCATTTTGGGAATGTTTCCGCTACTGCGGGTATTAGAACCCTTGTTATGAATTTTGGAGTAGGGTGTACTGATACCGTTAGATATGACAACACACTTTTGATAAATCAAAGTGGTTTGAGTGGAGGAAATGCCGCTTCAAATAATGGAGCTTATGTAAACTATTCATCAAACGGTAATGCGTCATACGTTAATAATAGCTGTAGCATTCCTTTTTCCATTCAAAGCGACTCTGTTAGATTGACAGCACCGCCGCCATCACAACCATTGTTCAATTCCATCGGCCCAATTTGTAGGGGAGTAACGCCTGTGCCTGCTATGTTTCCCAATACTTCCATTAATGGATTCACTGGAACATGGAGTCCAAGCACTATTAATACTTCTACAACTACTACATATACATTTACACATACACCAGGTACATGTGTAAAGGATACTATAATAACTGTAGTTGTAAAATTACCTACGCAAAGCACAACAAACATTAGTCGTTGTAATAATCAATTACCATACAATTGGAATGGAACAAACTACAATGTTGCTGGGACTTATACATTTATTACAACAAATGCAGCGGGATGTGATAGTTTGGCTATTGTAAATCTTGTTGTAAAATTAACCACACAAAGCACAACCAGCATCACTCGTTGTAACAATCAATTACCATACAACTGGAATGGAACAAACTACAATGCTGCGGGGACTTATACATTTATTACAACAAATGCAGCGGGATGTGATAGTTTGGCTATTGTAAATCTTGTTGTAAAATTAACCACACAAAGCACAACCACCATCACTCGTTGTAACAATCAATTACCATACAACTGGAATGGAACAAACTACAATGCGGCGGGGACTTATACATTTATTACAACAAATGTAGCGGGATGTGATAGTTTGGCTATTGTAAATCTTGTTGTAAAATTAACCACACAAAGCACAACCAACATAATTCGTTGTAACAATCAGTTGCCATACAATTGGAATGGAACAAACTATAATGCTGCTGGGACTTATACATTTATTACAACAAATGCAGCGGGATGTGATAGTTTGGCTATAGTAAATCTTGTTGTAAAATTAACCACACAAAGCACAACCAACATAATTCGTTGTAACAATCAGTTGCCATACAACTGGAATGGAACAAATTACAATGCTGCAGGCGCTTATACATTTTCAACAACCAATGCGGCGGGTTGTGATAGTTTGGCGATTGTAAATCTAACTTTAAAATTTACCACACAAAGTACAACTAACATCACCCGTTGTAATAATCAGTTGCCATACAACTGGAATGGAACAAGCTACAATGCTGCAGGCGCTTATACATTTACAACAACCAATGCAGTAGGATGTGATAGTCTAGCGATAGTAAACCTTAGTGTAAAAGTTACAACACAAAGTACAAATAATGTTGTTCGTTGTAATAATCAATTGCCATACAACTGGAATGGTACAAACTACAATGCTGCAGGCGCTTATACATTTATAACAACCAATGCGGCGGGTTGTGATAGTTTGGCGATTGTAAATCTAACTTTAAAATTAACAACACAGAGTACAACAAACGTCACCCGTTGCAATAATCAATTGCCGTACAATTGGAATGGAACAAACTACAATGCTGCAGGTGCTTATACATTTACCACATCCAATTCGGTAGGATGTGATAGTTTGGCGATTGTAAACCTAACGGTAAGCAATACATCGACAAGCATTACTTCTTTAACTGTATGTCCTGCGCAATTGCCTTATTTGTGGAATGGTTTAATATTCGTAGGCGCAAATACACAAACTGTAGCCTTTATAAATGCAGCAGGTTGTGATAGTTTGGCTACGTTGATATTGAGTGTTAATTCTACAAGTAGCAGTACAGCAAATATTTCTGTATGTCAGCATGATTTGCCATATGTTTGGAATGGAACAAGTTATAACAATGCTGGAGTATACACTTATGGCCCAGTTCCTAATTCGGTGAATTGCGACAGTATTGCGATATTGAACTTATCCATTAAGCAGCCTACACAAAGCACAACAAACATTAATCGTTGTAATAATCAATTACCATACAACTGGAATGGAACGAATTACAATGCTGCAGGTTCTTATACATTTACAACAACAAATTCGGTAGGATGTGATAGTTTGGCAATTGTAAACCTTTCTGTAAAACTAACAACACAAAGTGCAACCAATGTAACTCGTTGTAATAATCAATTGCCATATAATTGGAATGGAACTAACTATAATGCAGCTGGGGCTTATACATTTACTACAACCAATTCAGTAGGATGTGATAGTTTGGCAATTGTAAATCTTGCTGTAACAAATACAACACAAAGCACAACCAATATAATTCGATGCAACAATCAATTGCCATACAACTGGAATGGAACAAACTACAATGCAGCAGGTGCTTACACATTCACAACAACGAATACTGCAGGATGTGATAGTTTGGCGATTGTAAACCTTACTGTAAAATTTACTACACAAAGCACAACCGCCATTACTCGTTGTAACAATCAGTTGCCATACAACTGGAATGGAACAAACTACAATGCAGCAGGGGCTTATACATTTACTACAACCAATTCGGTAGGATGTGATAGTTTGGCGATTGTAAACCTTACTGTAAAATTTACTACACAAAGCACAACCGCCATCACTCGTTGTAACAATCAGTTACCATACAATTGGAATGGAACAAACTACAATGCTGCAGGTGCTTACACATTTACAACAACTAATTCGGTAGGTTGTGATAGTTTGGCGATTGTGAATTTAACTATAACGAATACAACGCAGAGCATAACAAACGTTACTCGTTGTAACAATCAGTTACCATACAACTGGAATGGAACAAACTACAATGCTGCAGGTGCTTATACATTTACCACAACCAATGCAGCAGGATGTGATAGTTTGGCAATTGTAATTCTTACGGTTACTAACACCACACAAAGTACAACCAACATCACACGTTGTAACAATCAGTTGCCATACAATTGGAATGGAACAAGCTACAATGCAGCTGGGGTTTATACATTTACT
>CANFUJ010000070.1 GCA_947450165.1 Chitinophagaceae bacterium | reverse complement strand
ATAACTGTCTCAATTTATTGGGATGAGGGTGAAAACGTGAGGTAAGAGCTCACGGTAAGGTATAGTAATATATTTTACGGGTAAACCTTATGCGCTGTAATGCCACGTATATCAATGTTTGAGGGCGGCTCGCTCAAATTCAGCAATGATGCATTGAAGGGTAGGCAGCAAGATTGAGTTAGTAATAACTCAGCCAGATAAATGATAACCACCATTGTTTCAATGGTTACAGAATCCGGCTTATGGCTGATAGTTTTTTTTATGCTGGATACTGGATATCAGTTTGTTACAATTGAAGACTTTGCTTCGTTATGGAAATTTTGTTTTTGTTTGTTGTTTGTGGTTTATTGTTTGTTGTTGATAGCATTTTCCATTTGGATGTGTAAAACCTATTGGAATGTTGAGATTGTTTCAGCATTTTACAATTTCAATTCTTTCAATATTTATCATAGCCCACGGTTTTAACCGTGGGTGGAAGAAATCAACATTTTACATTTTCAATCCGTATAAGATTTTTATTTGTTGTTAACTACCAACCTATTGAACTTATTGAACCCATTGAACCTTTTGAACGAATTGAACTTCTTGAATAGGTTGAAAATCTTCAACCCCTACCCAAACCTCTAAAACCTCCAAAACCTCTTCTTACCTCCTCACCAACTTCATCTCTTCAATTAAATGATGAGCACCAGCAAATTTGTCGATGATAAATAAAACGTAACGAATATCCACCATTACATTTCTACAAATGGTGGGATCGTAATTAATATCGCTCATGGTGCCTTCCCATACGCGGTCGAAATTTAATCCTACTAAATTCCCTTTTGCATCTAATGCTGGACTTCCAGAATTACCTCCTGTGGTATGATTTGTGGCAATAAAACAAACGGGTTGTTTACCATTTACGCCGTACTGTCCAAAATCTTTTGCGTTGTATAAATCAATTAATTTCTGAGGCACATCAAATTCATAATCACCTGGCTTGTATTTTTCCATAATGCCATCCATATAAGTATAGAAATTATACTGCAAAGCATCTTTTGGCGCGTAACCTTTTACCTTGCCATAAGCTACACGTAGCGTACTATTTGCATCTGGATAAAATCTCTTATTACTAAATACAGTCAATTGTGCCTCCATATAATTTCTTTGCAATCTGTTTATTTTGGCTTGAATGTCTAGAACATAGCTAGAAGTTTCTTTCATATACGTATTGTAAATATTTATGTACAATAAAAATGCAGGGTCATTTTTTATTAAATCCATTGCAACCATCGGACTATTTTCAAACATTTTTTTTATGCTTTCAATATTGGTAAGTTTTGAATTTGCATAAATATAATCTGCAACTTTATTAATGTCTTTATACTCATTTATTAGTTCTAATAATTTGGGTGAGATATATTCTGAATGTTGATCTTTTATGTATAAATCCATTAAAGTCGCAAATAGTTTTTTATCTACGGCAGGATCATATTCTTTTAAAATGTCCTCTATTTTTTCTATTAATTCCTGATTTTTTTTATTGTTGGATGCGCTGTCGTTGGAATACGTTTTAAATAATCCATTGAAAGCTGACGCCAAATTAAACAATTCAATTCTGGGCATAATTTCGTTGTAATAATCCCTTGAAACAATTAAAGGTTCTAAATCGCCATAAGCTTTTGATAAATCATCTAGAATATTCCCATAGTTATTTTGCCATTCTGCATTATTAGAAATCAATTTTTTGAACTCAATTTCATAATCCAATTTCTTTTTAATACCATTCGATTTTTGCAATCCCAATAATTCACCTTGCCATTTTTTATAGGCATTTTCAATATTGGCATATTTAGCGGCATATTTAATTTTTATGAGTTCGTCTTTTCTCATAAATGCGCCCATCACATCAAGCACCTGATGACGAATTTTTATTTTTGCTGGATTGCTAATTTCCATGATTTGCTTTATCGCATAAGAGGGGAGGTATTCATTGGTACGTCCAGGGAATCCCATTACCATGGTAAAATCATTTTCTTTTAATCCTTTTAATGAAATATTAAGCGAACGCTTTGGTATATAAGGAACATTATCAGGTGAATAACTTGCTGGTTTATTGTTTTTATCCGCATAAATTCTAAACATCGAAAAATCACCGGTATGTCTAGGCCACATCCAATTGTCGGTATCCTTTCCAAAATTTCCAATAGAAGCAGGAGGCGCACCCACTAAACGAACGTCTTTATATGTTTCGGTTACAAATAAATAGTATTTATTGCCATCAAAAAAAGAACGAACAATAATATCTTGATAGGTTTCTTTTTTGTATTCTTTTTTTATTTGCGCAATATTTTTTTCAATCATTGCTTGTCTATCTTTTTCAGATAATTCTTTTGAAACACCACGTAAAACTTGATCGGTGAAATCTTCAATGTTTATAATAAACGACACAAATAAACCAGGATTAGTAAGCTCTGAATTGTTGTTTGCTGCCCAAAAACCATTTTTGATATAATTGTTTTCCAGAGTTGAATGGTTTTGAATGGCATCAAAACCACAATGGTGATTCGTGAGAATTAAACCTTTATCGGAAATTACTTCTGCAGTGCAAAATCCACCTAAACTTACTATGGCATCTTTTAAACTGCCTTTATTGATGTTGTAAATATCGCTGGCATGTAATTTCATACCCATTTTGCGCATCTCCTTTTCATTGAGGGTTTGCAACAATTGTGGCAGCCACATGCCTTCATCAGCTTTGGTTTGAACCGATAAAAATAAAATGGCAATAAATCCTAGAATAACTTTTTTCATATTTTTTAATTTAAAATTCAAAAGTAAAAAGTCAAAAATGATGATGTCTACTTTTTTAATTTTTACTTTTCACTTTTTATTTAATCACTTTAATAACAACTTGGCCAATCGTTTTATTTCTGCAATCTCTGCATCAGTAAGCAATTGATTATTGGTGCTTTTGGCATGTAGAAATAATGCCATTTTATGTTGTGGAAATTTTTCCAAAATTTGTTCTATCAAAGGCAAAACAGATTCTTTTTTTTCGGGTTCTGGAGCTTTCAAAGGAATTTCTGATTTGTATCGAGTTGGTTTCTTTTTTATAATAGCATCTAACGTAGCCAACTTTGCACTTGAAATTATTCCAGATTTTTCTGCTTTTGAAAATAGACCTTCCAATTGTTTTTTACTCAATCCACCACGGTTGCAATATTGATCATATAAACTATTGATAAACACAGAATCTGGTTTTTCAGCTTTCAATGCTTCAAGTATATTTAATATGATGTTTATTTCTGCCAAGATTTACAAACCTACATATTTTGTTTGAATTTATAATTATACCGCCCCGCTGGGGCTTTGATTGTCTTGATTTTATAAGTGTTTAATTTTGATGGAGAACATGATGCTTTTATATTATGATTATACCGCCCCGATGGGGCTTTGATTATTCTGATTTTAAAATTGTAGAATCTTGATGGATAAAATGAAGCTTTTAAATTAGGTTTTTGAATATAAATAAAGGCCCGAAATTTCGAGCCTTTATTTATAATTTTCAATTTGGTTATTTCATCAATACATTAAATGTCAATCGCTTCGCCATATGCTGCAGCGGTTGCTTCTTTTAATCCTTCACTCATGGTTGGATGTGGATGAACCGCATTCAAAATTTCATGTGCAGTTGTTTCTAATTTACGCGCTACAACAGCTTCTGCAATCATTTCTGTTACGTTGTTTCCAATCATATGACAACCTAAGAATTCGCCATATTTAGCATCGTAAATTACTTTTACAAATCCTTCTGTTGTTCCACCTGCTACTGCTTTTCCGCTTGCGATGAATGGGAATTTACCCACTTTAATTTCAAAGCCTGCTTCTTTTGCCGCTTTCTCTGTATATCCTACAGATGCAATTTCTGGAGATGTATAGGTACAACCCGGAATGTTATTGTAATCCATTGGCTCTGGCTTATGACCGCTTAAATGTTCTGCAGCATTGATACCTTCTTTTGCTGCTACGTGTGCCAATGCTTGTCCTGGTGTGCAATCTCCAATGGCATATAATCCAGCTACACTTGTTTGTTGATTTGCATCTACAATAATTTTTCCTTTGTCTGTTTTTACACCCAAAGATTCCAATCCAATATTTTCGATGTTTGCAACAACACCAACTGCACTTAACAAAATATCTGCTTCCAATACTACATCACCAGTCGCTGTTTTAATTGTTGCTTTTACACCAGTTCCAGAAGTGTCCACTTTCGTTACTTCACTGTTGGTCATAATGGTCATGCCTTGTTTCTTAAATTGCTTTTCCATTTCCTTGCTGATGTCTTCATCTTCAACTGGAACGATACGTGGCATAAATTCTACGATTGTTACTTGTGTACCCATGCTGTTGTAGAAATAAGCAAACTCACTTCCAATTGCACCGCTTCCACAAATAATCATTGATTTTGGTTGTGTTGGCAAAGACATGGCTTCTCTATATCCAATGATTTTCTTTCCGTCGATAGGCATAGTTGGCAATTGACGCGCTCTTCCACCAGTTGCTAAAATGATATTTTTTGCTTCAAGAACTTGTTTGCTATTATCAGCAGCTACCACTTCCAATTTATTTGAAGAAATCAATTTTCCATTACCCATGATTACATCAATCTTATTTTTCTTCATTAAAAACTGAATGCCTTTGCTCATTTTATCAGCTACTCCACGACTACGTTTAATTACGTTTTCAAACTCAGCAATGGCTGAATCTATTTTGATGCCATAATCAGCAGCATGCTTTGTATATTCAAATACTTGAGCACTTTTCAATAATGCCTTTGTAGGTATGCAACCCCAGTTTAAGCAAATGCCGCCCAAACTTTCTCTTTCTACAATAGCTACTTTTTTACCCAATTGACTAGCTCTGATTGCTGCAGGATATCCACCTGGACCACTGCCTAAAACGATTACGTCGTATGTCATAAGTTTTGATTTTTTTTAATTGTATGCGAAAATAACTTGAAATAGGGTATTGACCAAAATCAAAATATTGGGAACGTTTACGAAACTCGATATTTGGCCCTTTTTTCCTTTAATTTTACGAATATGAATAAAATAATCGCAATAATCCTTTTCAGTTGTTGTTTTTCAAATATTGCTTCGGCACAAAAAATCCCCAAATGGAAAGTGACCGATTTCAAACAATATGCCGATACTGCGAATTCGGAATTGATTGTCATTAATTTATGGGCAACATTTTGCAAACCCTGTGTTGAAGAATTGCCTGATTTGATTCGAGTTTCTGAAAAATACAACGGAAAACTGAAGATGATTTTTGTTAGTTTGGATGCAGAAAAAGATTATCCTCAAAAATTAAATCGTTTTATTAAAAAGCATCACTTTAAATTTAATGCAGTTTGGCTTGATGAAACCAATGCCGATTATTTTTGTCCAGCTTTTGATTCTACTTGGAGCGGCTCAATTCCTGCAACTTTATTTATTTCTAAAAAAACAAATAATAGATTATTTATAGAATCGGAAATGAGCGCTGATGAATTTGAACAAAACATTCAATCATTTCTATTAGATAAAAACTAATTAATTCTTAAAATCAATAACCACAAACATATCATAACTAATATTAGTGTTGTAATTTAGCACCATGCGCAAATCGTTTAGCATATTTCAAAATTCAATTCGTTTAACATTTCAGGAACTTAAAGTAAATAAGTTGCGTACGGCTTTAAGTTTAACTGGAGTGGCTTTTGGAATTTTCTGCATAATAGGGGTGTTGACAACTGTTGGGAGTTTAGAGAAGAATATTCAAAATGAGGTGAAAAGTTTGGGTAATAACACCATTTACATAGACAAATGGGATTATAGCGGTGGCCCAGATAAACCCATGTGGAAATACCGTGCTAGGCCAATTATGAAAAATGAGGAAACGGTTTTGATAAAACAGCGTTCCCCATTAACAGAATCCATTACTTATTTGATGCAATCATTTACAAACATTTCGTTCAAAGATGAAGTGATTGAAAATGCCACCATTTATTGTATCAATGAATCTCAAATTAAAATTCAACCCTTGCAATTTGAAGTGGGTAGATATTTTTCATCATCAGAATTTGAAAATGGAACAAACAATTGTTTGATAGGCTATACCAATGCCGAAGATTTATTCGGTTCGGCAGATCGCGCAATTGGAAAGCAACTTGATGTTAAAGGGAAAAAAGTGACCATTATCGGTGTAATAAAAAAAGAAGGAAAAAGTTTTATTGGTTGGGATTATGATAAATGTGTGATGCTGAATAATAAATATGCTCGTGGTTTATTTGATCCTGAAACGGCCAATCCCATTTTAATTGTTAAGGGAGCAGAAAACACCACAACAGATGCGTTGAGTCAGGAACTACGGGGTGTTATGCGCCAAATTAGAAAACTAAGTCCGCTTCAAGAAGATAATTTTTCATTGAATAGTGTGGAAGCATTTAGTAAAGCCATATCCGATTCTTTTGTTACCATCAACATTGTTGGCTCTATCATTGGTGGAATTAGTTTAATCGTTGGGATGTTTGGCATCGCCAATATTATGTTTGTTACGGTAAAGGAAAGAACGCCAATTATAGGTTTGAAAAAAGCAATTGGTGCAAAAAAAGGAACCATATTATTTGAATTTCTTTTGGAAGCTTCAATACTTTGCATATTAGGTGGCGCCATTGGATTATTGTTGGTGTATATTTTAACGCTAATTTTATCTGGGCCTTTAGAATTTCCAGTTTTTTTATCAGGGCCGATGATTTTCACCACCGTATTCATTTGCTTGGCAGTAGGTATTATTGCAGGTATTATTCCTGCATCGCGTGCCGCCAAAATGGATCCAGTAAAAGCGATAAGGAGTTGATGAGGGAAAGGTTTAAATCGCTTCGCTGGATTAATGGTTTAATGGTTTAATGGTTGTAACCATTTTTCGTTTTCGCGTTTCTATTTTTAAAGAAATTTGAATAATAAGTATTGTTATTGGATAATTAAATAATTTGAATAAAAAACAAATGGCAAGTAACCCTTAAACTATTTAACCATTAAACCCTTAAACCTCTCTCTTATGTCTTACTGGCTTGTAAAATCAGAACCCTTTAAATACAGTTGGGATCAATTTGTAAAAGATAAAAAAACCTTTTGGGATGGCGTGCGCAATTATGGAGCCCGAAACAACCTAAAAGCAATGCAAAAAGGTGATCAAGTTTTCTTTTATCACAGCAATGAAGGCGTTGAAATTGTGGGTATTGCTCAGGTGGTGAAAACCTTTTACCAAGATCCTACTACTGAAGAAACTGCTTGGGTAGTGGTAGATTTAAAACCCATTAAAAAACTCAAAAACCCTGTTCCGCTAACAAAAATAAAATCAGATCCACGATTAACGAATATGGATCTTGTAAGGCTTGGTCGACTTTCTGTGCAAACCGTAAAAGAAGAAGAATGGGCAATTATTTTAGAATTGGCCGGAGAAAAATAATTAAAAATGAATAAGAAGCAAATCGTTGTATTATCAGGTGCAGGCATTTCTGCCGAAAGTGGATTGAAAACATTTAGAGATAGCGATGGCTTGTGGATGGGACATAATATTGAAGATGTAGCTACGCCGCGTGCTTTCAAAAAGAATCCACAAATGGTGCTTGATTTTTACAATATGCGTAGACGTGATGTGGCAGAAGCAAATCCCAATAAAGCACATTATGCCATAGCAGAATTAGAAAAGGATTTTAATGTAAGCATCATCACACAAAACATTGATGATTTACACGAACGTGCAGGCTCTACAAATGTGATTCATTTGCATGGAGAGATTTTTAAAATGAGAAGTTCTAACGATGAGTCAATCATTCATCCCATTACAACTGATATTCAGTTGGGTGAATTAGCACCCGATGGATCTCAATGGCGACCTCACATTGTTTGGTTTGAAGAACCCGTTCCACTGATTGAAGACGCTGCTTTAATCATGGGAATAGCGGATATTTTTTTATTGATTGGCACATCATTACAAGTATATCCTGCAGCTGGATTAATTCATTATGTGGCTGATGAAACACCAAAAAATATCATCGACAAGAAAACTCCACCAATTGGCGCATTGAAAAACGTGAAAATTATTGAAGCATCTGCAACGGTTGGGATAGAGGAGTTTGTAAAGGGATTGAAATGAACTTGAATAAGTTTGTCAAATTTGTTCTCTTGGGTATTTGTAACAACATACAAATTGATTTTTGGAAATAATATTTAGTTTTGAAATTTCTTTCCAAAAATGTCCATACTGTTGTTCTACAACCTTTTGAACGCATTGAACGTCTTGAACCTTTTGAACGGGGGGTTAAAGATATCACGTAAGGGTTGAAGATTTTCAACCCTTACTTCACAATCCCCGCCACAATCCTCAACGGTGCACCACTTCCTTTTCCTATTTTCATCGGCAATGCAATCACATGAATTCCTTTTGCTGGTAACTTATCAAGGTTTGCTACATTTTCAAATCCTGGCATGTTGGCGCCTAATAAAATTTGATGTGTTTTGAAATCTTTCGATTGGCCATAATCTATACTTGGTGTATCTAAACCCATTGCTTTAATCTTTCTTTTCTCTACTAGCCATTTTGTGGTTTCAGGATCAACACCTGGGAAATGCAACATTGGTATGGCTTCTGGCCCTTTGTTTGGTGTGCCAAAATATTTTTCACGATTCGGATAGTATTGGCCATAACCTGTTTTAAACAATACAATTGTATTTTCAGGAATTTCACCATTTTCTTTTTCCCAATTTTCAATATCGGCTATGCTTACCTGATAGTCGCGGTTGGCTAAAGCATTTTTTGAAACATCAATTACAACGGCATTGCCAATTAAACTATTCAAAGGAATTTGATCAACAGTTTCTTTATTTGCCGCAAAGTGAATGGGAGCGTCTAAATGTGTACCACCATGCTCTGGCGTACAAATGCTATATGATGAATAGTAAAATCCTAGTGGTGTTATCCCTTCAGCATCTGTAAAATGCTCAAAGTTCTTTACATTATTTGGCCAGTATAATGTGGTACTATCAAAAGCATAAGTGAGGTCTATCCATTCCAAATTATCCAATGAAACTGAATTTTCATTTTTTTGAGAGCAGGAAATTAAAAACGAGATAAATGAAAGGGAGATGATTAGTTTTTTCATGATTTATAATTAAGTCAAAAGTCAAAATTTAAAATTAAAAATTGTGGAATTGTGATTTTTCTTTGCCCACGGTTTAAACCGTAGGCTATAAAAGGTAATGTCTATAATGGTTTCAACCATTTAATCAAATTGCATTATTGACAATAACTCAATTGCTCATTATCTCATTAGCCATCACATCCCAACTATATTTCTTCTTTTCTTCTATCAATCCGGGTAAAAAACGATTGGGATTTTCTGCAAAAAATTGTTGAATGGTATTTGAAATTGATAAAGCATCCGGCTCCGAAACCAAACCTACTTTCTCATGTGGCACCAAAGCTGGCAAGCCACCTACATTCGTTACAATCATTGGCACTTCAAAATGATAGGCCAATGGCGTCACACCACTTTGTGTAGCGCTTCGATAAGGCTGTATCACCATATCCGCAGCACATAAATAATTTTTTACTTCGCTATCTGGAATAAAATCTGTCCGTAAAATTAAATCTTCTTCTATGCCAAGTGTTGCTATCAAATCATCATACGATTTTCTGTCTTCGTAAAATTCACCTGCAATTAAAAACTTAATTTGGCCCTTTAGATAATTCGATTTTTTGAGCATCGAAATGGATTCAAACAAAATGTCTAATCCTTTATACTTTCTAATAAATCCAAAAAACAAAACGATTGAAAGATGCTCGTCGATGCTTAATATTTTTCTTGCAGTTGATTGATTTATTTTTTCTCCGAAATTATCGTAGAGCGGATGCGCTACAAATTTTGCCGGCATTGATGGTTTGATGCCTTTCAAATCGGATAATACTTGCTCACTCATTGTAATGCATGCATCCACCGCATTTAAAAAATATTTCGTGAACATTAAGTCGCCTGGTCTTTTTTCGTGTGGTATGATATTATCTGCAATACATACAACGCGTGTTTTTTTATTTTGCTTTACGATACGTAAAATCGTACCCAAGCATGGTCCCATAAATGGCAACCAATATCTTACAACTATTAAATCAGGATTGATTTTTTTTATTTCATTTCCAATCAAAAACCAATTGATAGGGTTTACAGAATTGATACAAACTCGAATATTCAAATCTTTTGGTGCTGGTTCTGTAGAAAACTGTGTAGTTCCTGGAAATAGAAATCCAGGATATTGTAGCGAAAAAGTATAAATGGTAACCTTGTTTCCTTTTTGTTGAAACTCATGTGCTAAGCGCTCATTGTATGACGCCAAACCGCCCCTAAGCGGATGTGCTGGCCCAATGATGATGATATGTTTACGCTGTTGATTCAAAAATGTTTCAATAAATTATAACCCTATTTTTTTCTCAATCAAGTAAAAATTTCTTTCAGAAGAATTTCTAGTTATCAACTCGCCAATGAATCCAGCTAAAAATAGTTGAGTTCCCATTATCATGGCTAAAATGGCAAAAAAGAATAAAGGGCGTTGAGTCATTCCCGTTACATCAAACATGAATTTTGTAATGGTGAGATATAGAAAAACAATAAATCCAAATGCAAATGATGCCGTTCCCCATAATCCAAAAAAATGCATGGGTCTTTTCCCAAATTTCCCTACAAAAAATATCGTCATTAAATCTAAAAATCCATTTACAAATCTATCCCAACCAAATTTTGTTACCCCATATTTTCTTGGACGATGTTCTACTACTTTTTCGCCAATTTTTCTAAATCCTGCCCACTTGGCTAAAACAGGTACATATCTGTGCATCTCGCCATAAACTTCTATACTTTTTACCACATTAGACCGGTAAACTTTTAACCCACAATTAAAATCATTTAATTTGATGCCACTCATTTTTCTTGCAGCTGCATTAAATAATTTGCTGGGAATATTTTTTGTAAATGTATTGTCGTAACGAACCTTTTTCCATCCACTTACCAAATCGTATTGTCCAAGTGCTAAGGTTTTTAATAACTCAGGAATTTCGTCAGGACTATCTTGCATATCTGCATCCATTGTGATAATATAATCGCCTTGGCTGGCTTT
>CANFUJ010000069.1 GCA_947450165.1 Chitinophagaceae bacterium | reverse complement strand
CGTACGTGTTCCGCACCCGTTTGCCGGTCGCCGCCAGGTATTGCTACCCGCGCTGCCCCTCGACTTGCATGTATTAAGCCTGCCGCTAGCGTTCATCCTGAGCCAGGATCAAACTCTCCATTGTAAATGTGTTGTTTGAACTGACTGTTTAATTTCATCGGAAATTAACGTCAAATTCTAATTTAATATTTGCGCTAACCATTACCTGTTTAATTTACTTCGCAATAAATGCGAAGCGTTGCTGTTTCCATTCTTTCAAAGATCTTTAGTTTGTAATCAGAATCATTTAAGATTTCAATTACTCACCTTTTATTTTACTTATTTTTTAAGTTTTATTTTATTATTTCTCTCTTTAGAGAAATAACCCGTTTTTGATTGGGAGTGCAAATGTAGAGGTTTTTTGTATTCAAAAAACAAAAAGATAATTTTTATTTTTTAAAACATTTTTTCTACTCGCAAAAGAACATTTCGCTTTTTTTAAAAGCGGGTTGCAAATATAGAATTATATCCTTTTAAACCAAATTAATTTTAAAAATAAACTTGAATTTTTTACAACAAACCAGCACAATGTCCTTACTCTTTTTTGTATCGAATGTCTTAGAACTTTTTGCTCGTTTTAAAAGCGGGATGCAAATATAGTAGCATAATCTTAGTAAGCAAAATTATTTTGAAAATAAACTGCTTTTATTTTTTAAGAATAATGGCACAATTCAATAAGAATCAATGCAGTTATGGGTTTCAAGATTTGCTATTTTTTAATAAAAAAAGGTAAAAGAAATGATATTGTGTTTAATAATTGACACTAACTAGCATTAACCCACGCGCGGGAGTAGAAAAATCAACCTGACTTACATCGCCCGATTCAATTATTTTTTTAAAATTAGCAATACTTGTTTTCTCTGTTCCAACCCTCAACATCGTTCCTACCAATCCCCTTACCATGCCCCTTAAAAACCTACTTCCACACACATGATACTGAATTTCGTTGTTGCTTTGGAGCCAAAAACTTTCAAATATTGTACAATTAAAGTTTAAAACTTGGGTATTTTTTTTTGAAAACGCTTCGAAATAGTTTGTTTCCTTGATGATTTCTGAAGCTTCTGCAAGCTTCTCCATATTTAATGGATAAGGGAAATAGTAACCCTTATCCATCAAGAATGGGTCTTTGTGTTGATATATTGTATATAGATAACGCCTACTTTTTGCATCAAACCTACTATGTGCCCCTTCTTGCTTGAGGTCAATTCCTTTTATTACAACATCTGCACTTATCATTGCATTCAAATGATAAACTGATTTCTCAAAACTTTCCTTTGGAATTTCAATTTCATCAAAATGAAAAAAGTTTTGCAATGCATGAACTCCCGCATCAGTTCGGGATGAACCTGTTAATTCAATTTCTTTTCTAAAATAAATTTTAAGTGCTTGCTCAATCTCTGATTGTATGGTATGTGCATTGTTTTGCTTTTGAAATCCAGCAAAATTGGTTCCCTTGTATGAAACCTCAATAAAATAACGCGACATTTTGATTGGGGTTTATTCAAACAATTGATTAAATTGAATTAAGCTCTTTTCTTCAGAAAGGACTGTTGACAAAAGCCTGTAGTTTTGTTTATCTGACACATATTTATATGCGTTTAACAAAAAAGTCAGTTTGTTTTTTTCTTTTAAAAACAAGACCGATAAATTTTTTATCATGTCTGTTGAATACGCTAGTTGTTCAAATGCTTTTTCTGAGATAGAGATCATGCGCTCTTCATTTTCTTCTAAAATCATTTGCTTTCTTAATTGTAAAAAATCGTTTTCAGTTGCTATTGATACTTTTTCTTTTAGTGCGTTTTCTGCTATAATTATTTGTTGACTTCTACTTGTATCATTTTTTATTCCCTTTGGAAAAGGAATAAAGATAGAAACAGTGTCGCTTTTATCCACTTCAGTTATTACGTATTTAATTAAATTTCCAGTACTATCGATAAAAGAAAAATCTTTTTGAATGCGCTGTTTATCCATTTTTCTTTCTAATTTCTTATCATTCTCTTTTTCAATTTGAGCAATGTCTGCATTGGCCAGATTTGAATCTACATTTTCAACAACTTTTACATTTGTTTCTAATTTCAAATTTGAACTATCCTTTGTTTGTATGATTTTTTTAGTTTGCTTAATCTTAGGATTATTGCTTACTTCCGCCAAAATATTAGAAAACTCATCATTGTTGTTCTCCATTAATTCTTGTTGCTGATTCGTTTTATTTCTAAAAACGGTATGCTTTTCTTGATTGTCATACAATTCCCATTCTAATGAATCCACCTTTTTTAATTGAAAAGATAAATCCTTGTCTTCAATGTCTATATTATAATTCATTGCATTCCATTTATTCATTGGGAATCCTATTATTAAAGACAGCTTTCCGGGTTGCAATTTTGGCATGATCAAATAGCCCAATTGTGACGAACTAAATATTTTATTATTTAATCGCACATAAAAAGCCTGACTATTATCAGATTGAATGTATAAAAAATGAGGCGTTTGCGCTGATAATCCTACTGAAAAAACAAACAGCAAAAAAAACAAACAGCCTTTTTTTATTGAGTTTACTTTACCCATGTTTCAAAGCTACTTAATTGTAAATAAATTTCAATTGTTAAAAACAATCATTTTAAAATAAATGCAAGTAATTTTGGCAAAAAAATTATACTCATGCGCAATCCAATTATTTTACTGTTATTGTTGATTTCAACAGAATCCACATTTGCACAATTTCAAAACGAATCAAAAGATACCAGTTGGAAGAAAGAATACAGAAGTAGTGAAACGAAAATCAATAGTGTAGTACATACTAAACTAGAAGTGAAATTTAATTTCGACAGCGCTACAATGAATGGAAGCGAGTGGCTTACCTTACAACCTACATTTTATGCTACAGATTCTGTTAGACTTGATGCTAAAGGAATGACGATTAAAGAAGTAGCGTTATTTAATGCTGGAGTAAAGACCAAATTGAAATATGATTATGATGGGATGCAATTGAATATCAAACTAAACAAAACTTACAAGGGTGGCGAAAAGTACACTTTGTATTTTGAATATATCAGCAGACCTAATGAATTAGAATCAGAAGGAAGCGCTGCAATTACAGATGCAAAAGGACTTTATTTCATCAATCCAACTGGGGAAGATAAAAACAAGCCAACTCAAATTTGGACTCAAGGAGAAACTGAATCTAATAGTGCATGGATGATTACGATTGACAAACCCAATCAAAAATCTACTGAAGAAATAACTATGACGGTTCCTAATAAATACGTGACCCTTAGTAATGGTTTATTGATTAGCCAAAAGAAAAATATGGATGGCAGTAGATCTGATTATTGGAAAATGGATTTACCACATGCGCCATATTTATTTTTTATGGGTGTAGGTGATTTTGCCATTGTAAAAGACAGTTATAAAGGAAAAGAAGTGAGTTACTATGTTGAAAAAAAGCAGCAACCTTATGCTCGTGGCGTTTTTGGCAATACACCTGAAATGATGGATTTCTTTTCGAAAAAATTAAATGTTGAATACCCTTGGCCTAAATATGCTCAAATTGTTGGAAGGGATTTTGTAAGTGGTGCAATGGAAAACACCTCTGCTACATTGCATCAGGAAAGTGCTTATCAAAATTCACGTGAATTGACAGAAGGAAATGATTGGGAAGAAACGATTGCGCATGAACTATTTCATCATTGGTTTGGCGATTTAGTTACGGCTGAAAGCTGGAGCAACCTTACTGTTAATGAAAGCTTTGCCAATTACAGCGAATACCTATGGGATGAATATAAATATGGTAAAGATTTTGCAGACGCCCATAATTTTGAAGATATGCAAGGTTATTTGATGAGCGGATCTGATAAAAAAGATTTGGCAAGATTTCATTATGCCAGTAGAGAAGATATGTTTGATGCAGTAAGCTATAATAAAGGGGGACGCATTTTACATATGTTGAGAAACTTTGTTGGCGACGATGCATTCTTCAAATCATTAAGCAACTATTTAACCACGAATAAATTCAAAACTGGAGAAGCACATCAATTGCGTTTGGCATTTGAAGAAGTAACAGGAAGAGATTTAAATTGGTTTTGGAATCAATGGTATTACGGTAGCGGACATCCAAAATTAAAAATCAGTTATGGCTTTGATTCAGAAAAAAATATAGCATCAGTTATTATTGATCAAGTTCAAAAATCTGGGAAGGCTTTCATTTTACCAATGGCTATAGATATTTATGTAGATGGAAAAGCAACTAGACAAAATATAACAGCAGCAAATTTGAGTGATACGTTTAAATTCAATGTAACAAAAATGCCAGATTGGATTAGTGTTGATGCAGATAAAATTCTACTTGCCGATAAAACAGATTCTAAAACAGAAGCCAATTATCTTGCGCAATGGAAGTACGGTAAAAATTATTTAGACAGAAAAGAGGCGTTGGATTATTTTGCAAAGAACAGCATTGCACAACTTTCGGAAGGGTTAAATGATAAGTTTTTTAAACTAAGATTAAGCACAATTCAAAAAATTGGCACATCTGGTTTTAAAGGAGAAGCTGCGATTATCAACCAAATTGAGCTTATTGCAAAAAATGATCCGAACAAAAAAGTAAAAGCTGCTGCTATTAATTTCCTTGTAAAAAATGGAGATAAAAAGTATTTGTCATTATTTGAAACAGCCATTAAAGATTCGTCTTACAGTGTTGCAGGTGCTGCTTTTAAAGGAATAAACGCCATCAATCCAGAAGGTGCTTTTGAACTTGCGAAGAAATATAGCAATGATGTAAAAGGTGCTTTTGGAGATGAGGTAAATAAAATTATCTTAACTCAAGGAACAGAAGCAGATTTCGACTTTATCGCTAACCGTTATGCTGAAGCGCCTTTAAGCCAGGAAAAAATTTCAATGACTGATAAATTTGCAGTATTTCTATCTAAGTTAAACGACTTGGCAAAAGTTAAAGCTGGAATCGATAAAATCTTAGCTTTTAGAAAAAGTATTCCATCTCAATATTTGAATTTCATCGACCCAAGCATTTCAAAAGCGTTGGGTAAAATTTCAAAAGCAAAGGGAGAAGAAATTGAAAAGTATATTGAAGAGAAGTTGAAATAGGTTTGGGAGGTTGTAGGGGTTGAATATTTTCAACCCTTAAGATGAGATTTTCAAGCCCTACGTTCAATACGTTCAAAAGGTTCAATGAGTTCAAAAGGTTGGAAGTATTTTCCGATTTTGGCTTGTTGAACCTTTTTTATTTTTAAAGTAGATTATGATTTATGGATTGTTTTTGCGCCCTTTGCGTTAAACAAAAAGTGTTCAAAAGGTTCAATGAGTTCAAAAGGTTGGGAATTTTCGTCTGCCGATGTTGGTGTTTTCACCAATCATCAAAGTGAAGAGGTTGGCCTTTGGCGCCGGTTTCCAAACCGGTGTCTACAAGAGTTTTCAGTCACGGACTGAGAGAATAAAAAGGTTTGTTTAATTTGTTACCGCATTAAATTTATTAGCCCACCGTTTCAACGGTGGGCGTAAATGAATGTTGTCTCGTCGATTTTGTCATGGTCTTTTACATTCCATATTATACATATCAAATCCTTCTGCCCAATAGTCTTTTTTAATTTCAATTAACTCAAACCCCTGTTTCTCATAGAATTTATATGCGACTTGCGAAGTCCTCACAGTAATTTTCTGTATTCCTTCAATAGAATTGAGTATACCTATTCGATGCTTCAACAATTTTGTTCCCAATGATTTTCCTTGATAGTCTGGGTGAAATATATCCCAACTGATTTTTCCTGTTGTACTATTATCTGCAAAGTTAATTCCACCACAACCAACAATTTTTTGGTCATAAAGTAAAACATAATAAAGTTCTCTTTCCGTTTCTAAATATTTGTTTAGGTCTTCTTCCTCGTCTATAGCAAAATATTCAGGTGTGTTCAACCTTATTAAGTTAATGACTTCATTTTTGTCCTTCGATTGGTATTCTCGTATTGTAATTAAGTTTGTCATTTAAAATGTCAATCGGTGAATAGTTTTCTTTCGGTGTTGGTATCTTTTAAACCTGATTGCTAACTGGGGTATCTAAGCATCAACTATATAAAGACAGCGGTTAGGAAACCGGCGCTAGTTAGCTAATTACTGATTAATATGATTCACAACCCTTATTGGTACAACTACAATTTTCATGTACGGATAATAAGGTAAAGTAGAAAGTTTAGCATGCACATCATCAATATCTTCTGCCATCATCACAATGTAAATTCCAGACATGTCCAACTTGATGAAATTATGTACAATGGTTCCATTTTGTTCCATTTCTTTTACCAACTCCTGTTCTCTAGGAAGCAAACTCATTCTAGTTTCGTTATCTAATCCTTCGAGCTTGATGTCCAACATGAATTTTTTCATTTGTAGGTTTTTAAGTTATATTAATAATGTTCAAGAGGTTCAATACGTTCAATGCGTTCAAAAGGTTGGAAGCATCTAAATAATTTTGTGCCTCGTGTCAAAATGTTCCATTGGCGCCGGTTTCCAAACCGGTGTTTACAAGAGTTTTCAGTCACGGACTGAGAGAAGCAAAAGGTTCAAGAGGTTCAATAAGTTCAAAAGGTTGGAAGCATCTAAATAATTTTGTGCCTCGTGTCAAACTCTCCATTGGCGCCGGTTTCCAAACCGGTGTTTAGAAGAGTTTTCAGTCACCGACTGAGAAAAGCAAAAGGTTCAATAGGTTCAATTTGTTCAATGCGTTCAAAAGGTTGGAAGCATTTCAACCATTAAACATTAAACCAGCGAAGCGAATTAAACCAGCAAAGCGTTTTAAGCCAGAGAAGCGACTTAAACCTATCTACCACCCCCCACTTGCACCTCCACCGCCAAAGCTTCCTCCTCCAAATCCACCGAAGCTGCCGCCGCCAGAACTACCACCACCACTCGATCCGCCAAATCCTCCACCCATTGGGAAAAACATAGGACCACCAAAACCGCGATGTCCTCTCCTACTCATCATCGATCCTCCGCCACCACCTGAGCCCATCGAAAATATCACCAATAATATTACTAAAATAATTACAATTTTTCCTGCGGAATTCTTATCCTTTTTACGCGCCGTATGATATTCGCCTTTTACCGCTTTTATGATGGCATTTGTACCTTCATCAATTCCACGATAATAATCATTGCCTTTAAAATTGGGCTTTACCTCATCCTCAATAATATGCTTTGCGGTAATATCCGGAAGTGCCCCTTCTACGCCATAACCGGTAGAAATATTCATCTTTCTATCGTCTTTGGCTATTAAAAAAACCACGCCATTATTATACTCCTTTCCACCTATACCCCAAGACCTGCCTATTTTTAACGCATAATCACTAATGTCGTTTCCTTCTAGAGAAGAAACAATGATTACCGCAATTTGTGTACTCGTGCTATCATCAAATGCTACTAATTTTTGTTCGAGAGCGGCTTGTTGATCTGCAGTAAGCGTGTTGGTATAATCGTTTACCAAACGCGGTGGATTCGGTCGTTCTGGAATATTTTGACCAAATCCAATTTGAATCAATCCCAAAATAAACAACAAACAAACTATACCTATCTTTTTCATTTTTGGGAGCATTTATTTACCGAATACAATTTCATCCGGCAATTCATTTTTATCCATGTTTCCTTGATGCGGAAATTTTTCAATCAATACATTTCCAACCTCGGTAATACATTTTACAATACCTTCTGTTAGATTATTTTCTTTAAATAAGGCAACCATTTGCTTTACCTGATCATTCCAAAACGCAGTGCCTACTTGTTGATGAATTCCTTCGTCGCCAAAAATGGCCACCTCTTTGTCTTTATATGCTAGATATAATAAAACCGCATTCCTTTGTTGGGTTTCCTGCATTTTTAAATTGAAGAAAATTTCAGATGCACGATCAATTGTACTGACCAATGGATTTTTCGATTCAATATAAATCCTTATTTCACCACTGGTAAGTTGTTCGGATGATTTAATTGCCTCAACAATCCTTGCATTTTCTGCATCAGAAAACAATGGTTTCTTTTTAAACAATCCGAACATAATGGTATTTATTTTCTTCTTGATTAAAAATTACTTGATGTTGAAATCAATTTGAGGTGCTTTTTCTGTGCCTTCATCTGCTTTATAAAATGGCTTATCGTTATAACCAAACAAACGTGCCAATATTACACCTGGGAATTTTTTCACCCTTAAATTATAATCTTCAATGGCTTTATTGTAATCCTGACGGGCTACATTAATTCTATTTTCAGTGCCTTCAATTTGTGCTTGAAAATCTCTGAATGCGTCCGTTGTTTTTAAATTTGGATAGTTTTCTGCAACTGCCATCAACCTGCTAAATGAACCTTGTAAATTGGCTTGAGCTTTTTGATATGCTTCTAATGATGCAGGATCGTTAATATCAACCTGAATTTGCGTTGCTTTTGCTCTTGCTTCCATCACTTCTTTCAACGTTGATTTTTCAAAGTTTGCAGATCCTTCAATGGTTTTAATAACGCTGTTGTACAAGTCTGTTCTACGTTGGTAGTTTGTTTCTACATTACTCCATACTTTTTTTACCCCTTGGTCTGCGCCAACCAATCCATTGTATCCATTGCAACCCCAAAATCCAATGATTAATAAAAAAGCCCCTAAAACGATTAAAATGATTCTACTTGTCTTCATGATTTTTATTTTTTTGTAAAATTATACATTCCAAAATTAAATTGACTGTTAATTTAAGCAAACGATTTGAGATGATTATTAAAATAATTGATGACGCTGATTAGTATTTGAAATGCGTTTACTTTTTTAAATAAAAAAAATGAGCGCAAACATCGGATTCACCGATTTAATTTTGAACTTGATATGATTTCATAAAACAGGTATTATTAATACCCCGATTTAGATCCGCCAATATTTTCTATGGGATGCCAGGTTGTTTTCACCTCTTGAAAATCGTTTATAAAATAGGGCGATTGAGCTTCTTCACTCATCCAATTTTTATTTTTATAGAAAGTAGTTCGTTTCACATTCAACGAAGCATTTTCCTGAATCAATTTAATATCGTTTGCATTGTCTTCTGCGTAGCAAACTGCATTTACATCCATATGATTTGAAAAATGAGTCAATAACTCTGATACTTTTCCGGTTAAAATATTTACAACACCTCCAGGCAAATCTGAACTATTGAGTACTTCAGCAAAAGTAACTGCAGACAAGGGTTTTGTTTCTGAAGCCAAGATCACACAAGTGTTTCCACCGGCGATAATAGGCGCCATTAGAGAAACCAATCCTATCAATGCATTTTGTTGTGGCGCAATAATCGACACAACGCCCATTGGTTCTAGAGCAGAGAAATTAAAATGCGATGAAGCCACAGGATTAACGCTGCTGAAAATCTGCTGATATTTATCGCACCAACCACTATAATAAATCAAACGGTCTATTACCAATTCCACTTCATTTTCTGCTTGGATTTTTTTTGAACCCTGAATCATCAGCTCTTCCACAAACTGTTGTTTTCTACCTTCTAACATTTCTGCAATTCGATATAAAATTTGTCCACGATTGAAAGCAGCTCTTGTGCTCCAGCCACCAAATGCTGTTCTAGCAGCCACTTGCGCATCTCTAAAATCTTTTCGAGAACTTAAGCATGCATTAGCAGCTACTTCTCCTTTTGAATTTTTCACCTCATAGGTTCTCCCTGATTCTGTTCTGGGAAATTGCCCGTTGATGTAGATTTTGTATGTTTTTAAAACGTTGATTCTTGAAGACATGTTTGTTGTTTGTGGTTTGTTGTTTGGTGTTTGGTGTTTGGTGTTTGGTGTTTGGTGTTTGTTGTTTGTTGTTTGGTGTTTGGTGTTTGGTGTTTGGTGTTTGGCGTTTGGCGTTTGGTGTTTGGCTTGAACCACAAACCATAAACCACAAACATTACATTTCCACATACCCCCCCAATCCATGCAGTCCGCCTTCTCTTCCAAATCCACTTTCCTTATATCCGCCGAATGGTGAAGTTGGATCGAATTTGTTATACGTATTTGCCCAAATCACACCTGCTCTTAATTTGGAAGTCATGTTGAATATTTTAGATCCTTTATCCGTCCATACGCCAGCAGATAAACCAAACGCAGTATTGTTGGCTTTTTCAATGGCTTCGTCGATTGTTCTAAAAGTTTGAATGGCCAAAACCGGACCGAAAATTTCTTCTTGTGCAATGCGATGTGATTGTGCCACATTTGTAAAAATGGTTGGCTTACAATAAAATCCTTTTTTAGGTAAGGCACATGAAGATTGAAAAATCTCTGAACCTTCTTGCTGGCCAATTTTCAAATAGTTGTGAATAATGTCTAATTGCTGTTTAGAATTAATCGCACCTATATCTGTATTCTTATCCATTGGGTCGCCAACGATAAGTGTTTCGAGTCTGTCTTTTAACTTTTGCAAAACCAATTTATACACCGATTCTTGTACGAATAATCTAGATCCTGCACAACAAACATGGCCTTGATTAAAGAAAATACCATTAATAATCCCTTCCACTGCTTGATCAATAGGTGCATCTTCAAATATGATGTTTGCTGCTTTTCCACCCAATTCGAGTGTAGCTTTTTTATTTGTACCCGCAATAGATTTTTGAATGATTTTTCCAACTTCTGTAGACCCAGTAAAAGCAATTTTGTTTATGCCTGGATGATTCACCAATTCGGCTCCTGTATTTCCAGCACCTGTTATAATGTTTACAACGCCTGGAGGCAAATCTGCTTCTTGTAAAATCTCTGCTAATTTCAAAGCCGTTAAAGAAGTATTTTCTGCTGGTTTTAACACCACGGTATTTCCTGTGGCTAATGCTGGCGCGATTTTCCAAGCGGCCATCAATAATGGAAAATTCCAAGGTATGATTTGTCCGGCTACACCAAGTGGCTTAGGGTTTCTATTTGGAAATGCATATTCTAATTTATCTGCCCATCCTGCATAGTAAAAAAAATGATTAGCAGCTGCAGGAATATCAAAATCACGACTTTCTTTAATTGGTTTACCGCCATCTAATGTTTCAATAACGGCTAATTCTCTCGCTTTTTCTTGAATAATTCTGGCGATACGAAAAATATATTTCGCCCTTTCTTTGGCAGGCAATTTCTTCCATACTTTATCATAGGCATTTCTGGCTGCTAAAACCGCTTTATCCACATCTGCTTTATTGGCTAATGCAATTGAAGATAGCTTTTCTTCGGTAGCAGGATTTATGGTATCGAAATATTTTTTCGAATTTGGCTTTTCAAATTTCCCATTGATAAACAAATCATATCGATCCGCAATTTTTGCGATGCTTTTACTTTCCGGAGCAGGATCTAGGTTACGAGCAGAATCGAATTTGAGTTTGATGGTGTTTTTTTTTGTGGCCAT
>CANFUJ010000068.1 GCA_947450165.1 Chitinophagaceae bacterium | reverse complement strand
TGCTGTGCAAATGAGAAAGTAGAAACAAAAGAAGCAAAAACACAAAAAAGAAAACATTTTTTAAATGACAACATAATAAGAAATCTAAGTTAAGAGATGAAAAATTTCGCGCAAGATAGGTTATCTTCATTTTAAGGAGTTCATTAACAATTAGATTTCCTTTAATTTAACATATAAAATGCAATACGAAAAGCAACATTTTGTGGATTCAACAAAGGCTGTATGGAATTATTCGCTTTTTAATGATGATGTCATCAAAAAGTTTCAGTTGGGTGAATTGCAAAATGGATATGCATATTTTGGTAGCAAATCAATTTCCGTTTTAAATAGAACAGGCTATTATTTTGCCGTATGGGCGCCAAATGCAAAACAAGTTTCTGTAGTTGGCGATTTCAATCATTGGGATGGCTCAAAACATCCATTGGTAGCAAGGTTAGATCATTCAGGAATTTGGGAAGGATTTATTCCAGATATTGAATTTGGTTATTTGTATAAATATCATATCACCAGCATTCAAGGCCTTACTCAATTAAAAGCGGATCCATATGCATTTTATGCTGAAAAACGACCATTAACAGCTTCCAAAACCTGGTCATTTGATTATAAATGGGATGACCGTTCTTGGATGAAAAATCGGAAAAAACACAATGCTTTAAACTCACCTTGGAATGTGTACGAAATGCATTTGGGCAGTTGGATGCGTCCTGTAAAATCAGATGAAGAAAGTTTTAATAGTTATCATCAAATTGCGGAGCTTTTGGTTCCATACATTAAGAAAATGGGATTTACGCATGTAGAGTTTATGCCTGTGATGGAATTTCCTTATGATAAAAGCTGGGGATATCAATGCACTGGATATTTTGCAGCCACATCTCGATTTGGCGAACCAGAAGGTTTGATGCATTTAATTGACGTTTTGCATCAGGCTGAAATTGGGGTTATTTTAGATTGGGTGCCATCACATTTTCCGGGTGATGCGCATGGATTGTACATGTTTGATGGTGCACATACCTATGAATATGCAGATATGCAAAAGGGATTTCATCCCGATTGGAACAGTTATATTTTTAATTATAAACGCGGTGAGGTTCGTTCATTTTTAATCAGCAGTGCTCATTTTTGGCTGAATTATTATCATGCGGATGGATTGCGTGTGGATGCGGTGAATTCCATCATAAGACTTGATTTTTCACGAAAAGCGGGTGAGTGGCAACCGAATGAATATGGGGGAAACGAAAATATAGAGGCCATTCATTTTTTAAAGAAACTAAACGAAATCATTTATACTGATTTTCCAGATGTACAAACCATTGCAGAAGAAGCTTCTGATTGGCCAGGAATTACCTTGCCACTTTCGAAGGGTGGGTTTGGTTTTGGTATGAAATGGATGATGGGTTGGATGCACGATACGTTTAGATATTTCAAAACCAATCCTGATAATCGGTCTGATTTACAAAATACATTTACGTTTAGCATGATGTATTTTTATGATGAAAAATTTATGATGCCTTTGAGCCATGATGAAATTGTACATGGCAAAAGTCCGATGATTTATAAGATGCCAGGCATCGAACATGAGAAATTTGCCAACCTAAGGATGTTGTATGCGTATATGTACACACATCCAGGTGCTAAACTTATGTTCATGGGAAATGAATTTGCGCAAACATCTGAATGGCAAGAGTTTACTGAGTTGGATTGGAATTTAATGGAACACGTATCTCATCAAAAAATGCAGGTATTTGTGCGAGATTTGAGTTGGTTATACAAAAATGAACCTGCCTTCTACGAGCATCAATTTTCACCTGATGGGTTTGAGTGGATAGAAACCAATAAGCATCATGATGGGGTTTTGGCGTTTAAGCGAAAAGGAAAAAAAACGAAAGATGATTTGTTTGTGGTGATCAATACCTCTAATCGAAATTACTCCAATTGGTCATTTAAACTACAAGGTAAAAAAGCATGGAAAGAGATCTTAAATAGCAATTCGATTGCTTATTGGGGAACGGGGTTGTATCTTAATGAAAACCTTGAATTCAAAAAGATAAGCCAAAATGTAGAAGGCTGCGAAATAAAAATCGAAATCCCAGCGTTAAGTGTATTGATATTTAAATAAAAATTAAAAAAGTGGTTTATTCCGCTTTTTTGACTTTTCAATTTTTAAACTTAATACCTATGAAAAATTCCCTAACCCTAACTGAACTGTGTTTAAACAACTGCGTGTATAATCAAATTGATGATGTGTTTGTGATTCAATTTGAGAAAGAAATTATTGAATCGGTGGTAAAAGGTAAATTGGAAGTTGATTCGTAATGGTTATTGAATTCCTTTTTTTTTGAAAAAACAAATTAATAAACTTGCTTTGTACGTATATGTGAATTATATTTGTACGTATAAAATTGACCGATGGATACCAAACTCACTTTGAAGCTAAATGACTCTATAATAGAACAGGCAAAGTCATATGCAAAGAAAAAGAACATAAGTCTTTCCAAGCTTATTGAATCTTACCTTTCCTTATTAATCGAACCAACCGAAAATCAGGCAATAACTCCATTAGTGAAAAGTTTGTCTGGCGTAGTGGATTTGCCACAAGATTTTGATTACAAAAAAGATTACAAAAAACATTTATCGAACAAATATTCAAAATAGCAAAGAATGATAAAGGTATTTGTTGATACAGATGTTTGTATTGATTTATTATCAGGTAGACAGCCGTTTAATAATATGGCAGAAATATTGTTTTCCCTTGCAGATTTAGGTCAAATAAAAATTCATGTTTCTTCAATTTCTTTTGCAAACATTGATTATATATTGCGTTCTCAATATGGTGCAAATCATTCTAGAAAAATTTTAGCAAATTTCAAAACGCTTGTAAACGTATTATCTGTTGATAATAAAACAATAGACCTTGCTATTGCATCTGATTTTAATGATTTTGAAGATGCTATTCAAAACTCTTGTGCAATAGAGAATAACCTCACAACTATAATCACAAGAAATACAAAAGATTACAAAAAATCTACAATAAAAGTAGTAACGCCTGAAGTTTTCCCAACTAAACACAAATAATATATTAGGTATTAAATCACGAATTTTCTAGTTTCTATCTACAAAAAAAGAGACACTAGCTTTACTCCAGTATCTCTTTTATAAAACATCATTCATTCCCATCTACAAATCCACCGTCTTCAATGCTTTAGGATTTTTAATTTCAATCATCATTTCTTTTCCATTGCGCAACACTTTTATATTGTACGCTTTTTTCTCTGCTACTTCTCTTAATTGATAACGTGCATCATCGGTATTTTTTATTTTTTCGCCAGCGATTTCAGAAATGATGTCGTCTTTTAATAATCCAGATTTTTCACCTAATCCATCTTTTGAAACGTCAATTACTTTAACCCCGTTTTCATCTTCTGTATCCTGAATTTTAATGCCTAATTTTTGCTTATTGGGAAATAATTTTAAATCCAAATTGTCAAGATTCAAACCTTCAACCATTCCTGAAATATCAATATTGCCATCTGTAATTTCTGGCATTTGAAAAATTTCAATATTATCATCTGTTTTTACACCATTTTTTTTGACGATAATTTTTCTTTCAATTCTTTTCTTGAATTGTAATGTACAAGTGGTTGATTTCTTTTTGCCATTTCTTAAATAGCCAATTTTTATCACATCAAATGGTTTATGCGACTGGATTTTTTCCGTAAGTGATTGAGGGCCATCGATTTTTTCATTGTCAATTGAAGTAATGATGTCGCCCATTTGTAATCCTGCTTTTTCCGCTGCGCTTTCTTTAACTACTTCTGAAATTCCTGCACCATTTAAATCTGCTTCAGTTACAACACCTAAAAATGCTATACTGTCGATGGTTTCTTCAACTTGTTTGTTGCGACCCATTCGTTTCACACTATTTTTATCATTCAAATCATCGCTAATAATGATCATTTTTTTATTGCCATCAATATTAAAGTTACCATCTTGGAAATCCTCTATTGGTTTGCCATTTACAATTACTTTATCACCATTGACTTCAACTTTCATTTCCATTCGTTCTCCATCACTTCCATTTCTTTGAATAAAAATTTTCTTTTTTGTAATGATGCTGTCTGAAGTTTTCGAATCTGTTTGCGCAATGGCTGTATTTGATATTGCTGTTATAACGAAGCAAAGCTTTAAAAAGTTATTCTTGTTCATGGTGTTGTGATTTTGTAATTGCAAATATAAAAAAACAATTATTTTGATTGATTATTTTTAAGCGCATCATACAAACTTCTAATTTGTATGTTGGCCATATTTTCGATTTTATTCAATTCAATTATTTTATTTTTATTGCCATCTAAATCGAAGTAATTATCAGAAGCATTTATAGGATTATCGCCAACAGATAAGTACACAAACTTTGCATCCACATTTGAAGTGATGGATAAATGCGTTTTATCCATTTGAACGATTTTAATATTGGGTTTTAATAATTTCCAATCTTTTGGAATGATTGTGTCTATTTGATTGGTGGCATTTTCTGCATAAGCATTTTTTACTCCGTACCAACTGGCTTTGGGCGTTTTTGAGGCATCTAAAATACTCCAACTTGTTACTGGCCAACAATCATTCAATTGCCACAATAAAGTACCCATATTTTTAGGCGATTTACTTCTGTGAATGGCAATTGCGTTTCTTAATATATACGCTTGCAAACATTGTGAGAGATACACGTAATCTTTCAATTTTATCGACTTTAATTGATTAGAATCAATAAAATATCTTGTCAAGTAATGGTTTAATTTTTTAAATCCTTCGTTTGCTTTTTGATGCGATAAAGTAGTTTTTGAATTTAGATGGCGTTCATTTTCGGGTGTATAATTTTTTATGGTGTTGTAATTAGACATGGATTGCATCCCGTATTCACTTACAAAGCGCCCCGTTTTTTCTTTAAATACTTCCCAGTCCATTAGTCCCCACCATAAGCCCCAGAAATGGCTATCACCTTCAGTATAACTTTCTTTTCTTCCCCAGCCATGCATAGGTGATGTGGAAACATAAGGCCTAGTTCCATCAAATTCGTTTGTCCATGCTTCCAATGAATCTTTAAATAAGGTTTCGTATTCATGCCAAATTCTTGTTGAATCATCGCCATGCAAATTATATTGATTTTGCCAGCCCCAGTTTTTCCAAGCTTCTTCTATTTCATTATTGCCACACCAAAGCACAATGGATGGATGATGGCGCAATCGTTCAACTTGATATTTAACTTCAGATTTTACATTTTGCAAAAAAGCAGCATCTGCCGGATACATGCCACCAGCAAACATGAAATCTTGCCAAATATAGATGCATAAAGAATCGCAGAGATCGTAAAAATCATCCGATTCGTAAATCCCGCCGCCCCAAACACGAAGCATATTCATATTGGCTTCTTTGGCTTTTATAAGCAATTCACGATAATCTTTTCGGGTTACGGCATCAGGGAAAATGCTTGCTGGAATCCAATTTGCCCCTTTCATATAAATGGGGACACCATTTTTTTCAAAATAAAAACTTCGACCAATACTGTCTTTTTCCTGAATTAATTTGATGTCTAATTTTCGATTGGCATTTAAAATGTCTTTTTGGATTTGTTTTTTCTCTCTGTTGGAAACATCATCATAAGCATCTATCCAAACCTTTTTCCAAATACCCGCACCAATAAAAACAGGCCCCCAATCCCAACCAAATTGATACTGCGCTTTTCGTGCATAAACCCTGTTGTTATCTGGATATACATTGGGCAAATTGGCTTTTGCAATATTGTCGGTGATTTTTTTCGAGGCATTAAATACAACTCGAATATTATTGGTTCCCAACTTTACAACAGACTTTATATTGCACACCCATTGCACAAACATATTGTTGGTTGTTAAAAGTAATTCATCATTTACATAAACAAACGCGTAAGTATCTAAACCATCAAAAACAAGATCAATATTCTTTTTATTGAAAACTGCTTTATCGATATTGAATTGACAATTGTATTCCCAATTTGAAGTGTCTATCCATTGAAGTTTTTTTTCATTATCCGCATAAAACGGATTTTCAATTTGTTTTGATTTAATTAAGTTGGTATGAACAGAACCTGGTACAATTGCAGGGTGCCAGATGTCTGTATTGGTTGATTTGAATTGCCAGTTTTTATTGAGATTAACCTCGATGTTTTGAGCAAACAAAAAGCTGGAAAAGAAAAGAGAAAGGCAAAAAAAATATGTTTTGACTAGCATGATTTTAGTGCATTTAATATAGAACAAACTTCATCCGCATTTAGATTAACCGATGTCAATTGTTCGTTCATAGTAGGTTGGGAAAATTGCATTTTACTTTCTATGAAATTTCTCGCTGAACTATGAAACTCAGTAGCACCAGTATATTGCGCAATTTCAATAATATTTCTCGAATTGATTCCGCTGCCTGGCATGATGGTGATTCGATCATCTGCTTTTTCTATAATTGCTTTTATATTATCCATTCCATCAATAGCATTAGGTTTTTGTCCGCTGGTTAAAATGCGTTCGCAACCACAATCAATAATGTCTTCTAATGCCTCAAACATATTTTTCGTTCTGTCGAATGCCCGATGAAACGTAACGCCCATCGGGTAGGCGAGTTCGGTTAATATTTTAGTTTTTTGTTTGTCTACGCTTCCATCCCCGTTCAATAAACCAATTACAACGCCATCGCATCCCAATTTTTTACACACCAATAAATCCGATTTTATGATTTCAAACTCTTCGTCCGAATATAAAAAATCGCCACCTCTTGGTCTGATAATGGGGTATAATTCAATAGATAAAATTTTTCTAGCTGCTTTAATAAAACCATAAGAAGGCGTCGTTCCACCATCAGCTTGGTTGTCGCATAGTTCAATTCTAGAAACTCCATTGGCTTCTGCCAAAATGCAACTCTCTATATTAAATGCAATGACTTCTAATTTAAAATCCATGTTTTTTAAATCAAAAATTTAGAGGAATGGATTTGATTTTCATCATTGGATTTTACGCTGAATACAAATCCTTTTTGAATGGCATAAGCACCATATTCGCCTTTTTTATTTAATGCTAAAAATCCAACTTGTAAAGTAGCTGCTTTTTTTCTGTCTCTGTTTACAATACGCTCACACGCTTTTTTACATGCCATTTCTGGAGAATATCCATTGCGCATAAATTCTACCACCAAATGCGTTCCACAAATACGAATGACTTCTTCGCCAACGCCACTGCTCGTAGCAGCACCAATTTCGTTATCTACAAATAAACCTGCACCAATTATAGGTGAGTCACCAACGCGTCCATGAATTTTAAAAGCCATACCAGAAGTAGTAACAGCACCTGATAAATCGCTGTTTACATCCATCGCTACCAATCCCATTGTATCATGATTTGCAGTTCCATCTTCAAAAAAATAGGGTGCAAATGGGCCGTTTTGCTTCTTGTTTTCAATATTTATTTCTGGCTGATATTTGCTTTGTAATAACCATTTATTGTATGCTTTTGTAGCATCATCAGATAGTTTTTTTTCTTCTAATTTAAAACCGTTTTCTAAGGCAAATTGTTGTGCACCAGCGCCTACCAATATAACATGTGGCGTAGTTTCCATCACTTTTCGAGCGACAGAAATAGGATGCTTTATTTGTTCCAAACCTGCCACAGCGCCACAGTTTGCTTTTTCATCCATAATGCAAGCATCCAATGTTACAATGCCGTCTCTATCTGGATAACCACCTAAACCCACACAGCAATTGATGTCATTTTCAATATAAATTGCGCCAGCTTCAACCGCGTCAATCGATTTGCCCTGATTGGATAATATCTTCCAAGCTTCCGCATTTACAGGCATTCCGCTATCCCAAGTGGAAATAACAATTGGCTTTTTTACTGGAGAAGAAAATTTTGGGAGGTTAATCGATGCTAAACCCAACGTTCCCATTCTTAGAAAGTTTTTTCTATTCATTCACGCAAATTAATGATGAAATGCCAAATAATGAATATTTTCAAAAGATTCTATGTTTGCATAACTTCCGAATGCGCCTGTAAATACACCTTTATGTTTCCCATCTTTTGAACATAATGCATACACAACTTCTTCATCTGATGGATTACTATCACCTTCAAATCGATAGGTTTCTATAATTTCAAAATCTATTGGGTCGAGCCAATCTGCTTTGCTTAAATTTCTGTCAAAAACTATATTTAAATCCAATACAAAACCTTCATTTTTTAACCCTTCCAATGCTTCTATTACCGTTTCAAATGTGTTCATTTTTTGGGTTAAATGTAAATCGCGATTAAAACTTAAAACATCTTATTTGTCAGTTACGTAAATATTTCATGTCATTCATTACGAATCATGGGTAAAAAAACACTAGATTCCGTACATTGCAGAGGAATTAGATTCCGCAAATTATATATGGACAAAAAGAAAGCAACAAAGACGAAGAAACCATCTCAAACCAAAATTCTAAAAGGTAAATTGGATATCAGTAGAAGTGGAATGGGGTTTGTAATTGTAGAAAATCAAGAAAAGGATATTATCGTGCGTCCAAATGATTTTGGTAAAGCATTTCACGGCGACACGGTTCGTGTTCAAATTGCTACTGGTGGTGTAGGGACAAAACGTGTTGAAGGAAAAATTATTGATGTTGTTGAAAGAAAACAAGTGGTGTTTTTAGGAAATATTCAAATCACTAAAACAACTGCATTTTTTTGTCCATCTGGCGAAAAGCCAATTCCAGATTTCTTCATTCCCATGGATGAATTAAAAGGCGCAGTTGATGGTGATCGCGTTATGGCGCGTTTGGTTCGCTGGGATAAAAATGATCGTAAACCGCAAGGCGTAATCGAATCCATTATTGATGCCCGTAATGAATCTGATTTAGCGATGAAAGAGATTTTAATTGGTGGCGGATTTACGATGGGTTTTGATGAGGCTGTTTTAAAAGAATCAGAAAGTTTCACTGAAAAAATTACTAGAGAGGAGCTTTCAAAAAGAAAAGATTTCAGAGATATTTTAACTTTCACCATTGATCCAGTTGATGCAAAAGATTTTGATGATGCTATTTCGATTCGAAATTTGGATAATGGCAATTATGAAATTGGTGTACACATTGCTGATGTGAGTCATTTTGTAAAGCCAGGAAGTTTACTTGATAAATCAGCATATGAAAGAGCAACCAGTGTTTATCTACCAGATAGAGTAAATCCAATGTTGCCCGAAAAAATCTCTAATGAGCTTTGTTCTTTAAGACCTAACGAGGATAAATACACGTTTTCTGTTGTTTTTCAAATCACCAATAGAGCCGAAATCAAACATCAATGGATTGGCAGAACTGTAATTCACAGCAATCATAGATACGCTTACGAAGATGTACAACAAATTATTGAAACGCAAGAGGGAATAAACTTTAAAGCGATTTTACTTTTAAATAATTTGGCAAAACAATTTCGTGCTAAACGATTTGAACAAGGCGCGATAAATTTCTCATCTACTGAAGTGAAATTTCAATTGGATGAAAATGGGAAGCCAATTGGTATTGTAGTTAAAGAAAGTAAAGATGCACATAAACTGATTGAAGAATTTATGTTGCTTGCCAATAAAGCGGTTGCGGAATATGTGTCTAAAATTAAAATCAATAAAGAAGCTATTCCTTTTCCATATCGAGTGCACGACACGCCAGATGATGAAAAACTAAAACCATTTGTTGCATTTGCGAAAAAGTTTGGTTACAAATTCGATACACACGATGAAAAACAAGTGGCGGCTTCATTCAATAATTTATTAAATGAGATCAAAGGAAAACCAGAGCAACATGTGTTGGAACAATTAGGCATTCGTACCATGGCAAAAGCTGTTTACACTTCCGAAAATATCGGTCACTATGGTTTAGGTTTCGAGCATTATTGTCATTTTACTTCGCCTATTCGTAGATATCCGGATGTATTGGTTCATCGAATTTTATTGTCTTGTTTGGAAAAGAATATTAAAGTTGAAAATAAATTAGAAGAATGGTGTAAGCATTGTAGCGATAGAGAGCGTGCGGCGATGGAATGCGAACGTGCTGGAAACAAGTACAAGCAAGTAGAGTTTATGAAGCAATACATCGGTGAAGAATTTGATGGTGTAATTAGTGGGGTATCTGGGTTCGGATTTTGGGTAGAAACGGTTGAGCATAAATGCGAAGGATTAATTAGCATAAGAGATTTGAGTGAGTTCGACGATTTCCAACATGATGAAACGGACTATGCGCTTATCGGATTAAATACCAAGAAGAAATTTAGAATGGGTGATAAAATAAAAATTCGTGTGGTTGCGGCAAATTTAACCAAGCGTCAATTGGATTACGAATGGGTAATGGAAGGCAATTTATCCGTGAAAAAAGCGAAATCCAAAAGAAAATAACATGATTTCATTAAATGAGTTTATGTTAAAAAATAGTTTGCCAATTTCAACTTTTAAAAAATAAAAACCAAGATTAAATAATGCATTCTTTTGTTGATTTATCCTTAAAGTTTGAACAGCATTTTAATAAAAGACAATTTCCAGAATCGCCCGAAAACTTATATGATGCCGCGCAATATATTTTACAATTGGGTGGTAAAAGGGTAAGGCCTGTTGCGGTGTTGATGGCCAATGAATTGTTTTCGGATTTACATCAGGATGCGTTTCATATTGCATCAGCTATTGAGCTGTTTCACAATTTCAGTTTGATTCACGACGACATCATGGATAAGGCGCCTTTGCGAAGAGGAATGGACACCGTTCATTCGAAATATGGCGATTCAACGGCATTGCTCGCTGGTGATGTAATGTTGGTGGTGGCTTATGAACACATCAATAAAATAAGTTCAGATAAATTACATGAAGTCATGAATTTGTTCAACCGAACAGCCAAAGAAGTTTGTGAAGGGCAGCAATTGGATATGGATTTTGAGCAAAAAGAAAATGTAGATTTCGAATCCTATTTAAATATGATTACGCTTAAAACCTCGGTGCTATTAGCTGCAAGTTTGCAATTGGGTTCAATTATTGGAGGCGCTGGCACAGGAAATCAGCATCATTTATATGAGTTCGGTAAAAATTTGGGTATAGCATTTCAAATACAAGATGATTATTTAGATGCATTTGGCGATCCGAAGAAATTTGGCAAGCAAGTAGGTGGTGATATTTTAGCCAATAAAAAAACATTTTTGTTGATACATACTTTAGATGTGGCAAACGATGAACAGAAAAATGAATTGCATGCATTGATGAAAGAGAATTCAGCTGAAAAAGTAACCAAGGTTTTAAAAATATTTTCTGATTGTAAAGTAGCAGATTGGGCAAATGAATTAAAAGAGCAGTATTTTAAAAAAGCAATGGCATCGCTTGAGGCCATAAATGTATTAAGCGCTAGAAAAACGGAATTAGAAAAATTAGCTCGATTTTTATTAGATAGAGAAGCTTAATTTTTAATTATTTATTCATCCATAAACAATCCAATTTTATATGAGTAACGCATT
>CANFUJ010000067.1 GCA_947450165.1 Chitinophagaceae bacterium | reverse complement strand
TTTAAAGTAAAAATGCGTTGTTTATTTAAGCTGATTTTTTCGGTGTAGTAATTTGCAATTTTTATTAAATCCTCGCTTTGAATATTATTCTTCTCCTTAGCGTTAACGTTTATTTCTATAAGATTTGTCAATCGTTTTATAGCATCCTCACTTATGTTGAGTTCGTTGTTAAAAACCACTACAGATTTTTCTAAATTTTTTATTGAGTCTAATGCTTTTGATTCATTGGGATTGGGCTTGACAACTGGTGGCTTTTGGTAGATGCGGTGTTTGTAAGAGAGTATGGTTATATTTTCTGGACAAGAAATTTGAAGGGTATTGATGTCTGGAGTTAGTGCTACATTGTCAATAATAACCTCTTGTAATCCTTTAACTAAAATTGGTTTTGCGTTGTGGTTTAAATCTGCACCATAGCCATAATAAATGGTTGCTTTAACCAAATTGGCACTAGTATTAATGGTGTCTTTTTTTTGTGCAAAAGATGTTGCTGCTAAAAAGATTGCAATAATGATTTGTATTTTTTTCATAAAAATAAATTTTTGATTTCACCCCTGATGCATTCTAAAGTAATAATGCACAAATGAAAAAATATTTTTTTTAAAGATTAACGAAGTACCATTTGTCTGTCGGAATCCAATTTTACTAAAATAAATATAAGCACTGTAAAAGTAATTAAAGATGATCCACCATAACTCATCAATGGGAGCGTGATTCCTATCACTGGCGCTAATCCGATGGTCATGCAAATATTTATGGCCACATGAAAGAAAATAATTGCAGCTACAGAGTATGCGTATACCCTACTAAATGTACTTCGTTGTCTCTCGGCAATAAATACGATACGAAGCAGCAACGCGAGATAAAGCAACATGAGAATTGTACATCCTACAAATCCAAAATTTTCTCCAAGAGAAGTGAAAATAAAATCGGTATGCTGTTCGGGTACAAAATCACCTTGAGTTTGAGTTCCTTTTAAAAACCCTTTTCCAAATAACCCGCCAGAACCTATAGCAATTTTTGATTGTTTTACATTATAGTTTTCAGTATCTGTTTTTGCTTTTTTGTTTTCTGCTTGTATTTCAGGAGAGGTTAATTCTGCCGTATCCGCTGTTACATATGGATTATCTCTTCCAACCATACTAAAAATTCGATCGGCTTGATATTTTTGAAATACATGTTTAAAAATAAAAGGTACAGCTAATCCAACAAATACAGCACTTACAGCCCAAGATATAAAAATGACCATTAGAATTGATCGGTTTCTTTTTATTTTTAGTCGTAAAAAATAGAAAGAGAGAAATGCCAAAACGGTTAATCCAATTAATAAATGTAAAGATGGCAATAGTAACGTTAGAATTAAGAGCACACCAAGAGATATACCCAAAATCAAATAGACTGGTGGAAATCCTTCTCGATACATAGGCAATAAAAAAGTAAAATAAACCAGGGCTAATCCAGTTTCATTTTGTAGCAATGAAAAAATTACTGGAAGAAAACAAATGCCTGATGCGATAAGTTGTGATTTTGTTTTGGAAAAATCTGTTTCTGGGCGAGATAAGTATTTTGCCAATGCTAAGGAAACGAATATTTTGCAAGTTTCAACGGGTTGCAAATTCATGAAACCCAATGGTATCCAACTTCTAGATCCGTTTACTGTTTTACCTAAAACAAAAGTTGAAATCATCAATAGTATGCCAACTACATAAAGAATATTGGGCGTAGCTGTAAATATTTTACTATCCATGAGCAAAATGAATGTGGCAATTATGAAACACAGAATTAAATAAAAAAATTGTTTACTGTAGTTTTTATTAAACGCAAATAAACTTTTTAAAAAGTCATCGTTGGTTCTAAATTCAACAGAAAAAATACAAACTAAACCAATAAATGCAATAATGGTAAATAACCAAATTGTTATCCAGTCTTTATCGGTTGATATGGTTTGATTTTTTTGATACATTTTTATTTGTGTTTATTTTTTTTTGTATCAGATTTTGACTTGTGTTTATTTTTTTTCGAATCAGGTTTTGTTTTGCCTTTATTTTTTTTCGAATCAGGTTTTGGTTTTTCTTTTGGCAATATAGCATCAGACTTTGACAAGGAAGAATCTGTTAATGGCTGTTTTTTTTCGGGCTTGTCTTTTTTTGCTTTATCAAGTTCGTCTTTATCTATTTGATCTTCATCAATACCTGTAGTGTCTCTAATTGTTTTTAAGAACCCTTTTGCAAGTAAATAAGCAGAATCTTTGGAATGTCGCAATGAATCTTGTTTACGCAATTCAATGGCAATCCTTGGTGGCATTAGATTCAATTTGCTAAGTTGCTCTATTCTATCTAAACGGGGTTTTTCAGTAATAGAATCTTTTAGATATTTTTCTATCATTAAACCAACGATTGGTGCAGCATAAGTACCACCAAATCTTCCGCTATTTTCTACTACGCACATGATGGCGATTTTTGGATTATCTCTTGGAGCAAATCCGCAGAAAAAAGAGTGATTTTGTTGCTTGACTCCCCTGAAATAGTTTTCAACTGTGCCTGTTTTACCACATATTACAATGTCTTTTACTTTTGCGCCTGCTCCAGTTCCACGATCAACCACACCTTGCATACCATCGTGTACGGCTTCAAAAATACTATCAGGAATATAAGTTGGAACAATTTTATTTTTAAATCTGCCTAGTAAATTGTATTTATCACCACCATCCATTGAGTCTACAACATGTGGTGTGTAATACCAGCCTTTATTGGCAATATAGGCCATTTCATTGGCAACCTGCAATGGTGTAACATCAACCTCTCCCTGTCCAATACTGATGGAGCGGAACGTACAGAAATTCCAATGGCCTTTTCCATAAACTTTATCATAGTATGCTGGTGTGGGAATGTTTCCAGTTTTCTCAGATGGCACATCTACGCCTAATTTTCTTCCTAAACCGAATCCATGCATATAGCCATTCCATTTGCTCAATGCACTGTCAAGACTAGGGTATTTGGGATTGTTAATTACGCGTTGCATCACATTGGCAAAGTAGGTGTTATCAGAAATGGTTATTGCATTTCTCAAGTCGAATGTACCTACATCCAAACAACGCATTGGTTTTGCACCACCACATCCATAGAAAGCACCCGAGCATGAAAAACGTGTATTGGTTTCAATAACACCTTCATGCAAACCTATTAACGCCTGAAGTGTTTTAAAAGTAGATCCTGGTGAATAAGAAGCACTAACGGTTCTGTTTAGTAGCGGCAATGCTGGATTTAAAAATAGCTCGGAAAATCTTTTTCTACGCTCACTTCCTGTAAGGTAATTTGGGTTATATGTTGGCGCACTTACCATGGCAAGTATCCCACCTGTTTTTGGATCAATTGCTACTATCGCACCTAATTTATTTTGCATTAATTTCTCTCCCAATTCTTGTAGCTCAATATCTAAAGAAGTATACAAGTTCTGTCCTGCAATTGAAAGGGTGTCGTAAATCCCTTTTTCAAGTCGTTCGGTTAATCTGTTTTTATTATCTCTTTTCCAATATTCAATACCACGTTGCCCCATCAACACTTTTTCATAACTCCGTTCAATACCCGTCATACCTGCATAATCACCAGCTACATAACCTTCATCGGGATGTTTTTTTAAAAAATTGGTATCTACTTCTGCCGTGTATCCCAACACGTTAGCTGCTGCATTATAAGGAAAGGTGCGCACCGAACGATCCTGTAAATAAAATGCAGGTGTAAACTTAAACATGGATTCGTTGAGCTTGGCCATTTTTTCCTTACTTAGCAAAGGTTCAAAAATAGATGGTCTCGACCTGCCATTTTTAATAATCAATTCAATGATTCTTTTTCTGAATTGTGCCGTATCAATTTCTAGAATATTACAAAGCGAGATGGTGTCAATACCTTTTAATTTATTGGGGGTAACCATTAAATCAGAGATATTGGTATTTTGTAAAATGGCATTTTTTTTTCGATCAAAAACAATTCCACGATCTGGATATATTACTTTTCTAAACATACCTTGGTCCTCTGCCAAATCTTTATACTTAGAAGATAAAATTTGAAGGGTAAACAATCGTAAAATGATGATTACAATTAGTGAAATAAAAATCAGCCTGATGGTATATTTTCTGGATTCGTTGTAAACAGGCACTTTAAAATTGGTTTATTTTTTACGATGCTGATTTTACAAAAATACGTTTGTTGTGGTTTTAAAAACAGATTTTAAATCGTATTTGTTTTAAATTTTTGATTCCTTGAAAAAAGCAACTCCGTAATTAAGACCATTAAAATACAAATTGCGGTTGATGCCAATGTTTTCAATATAAAATACATGCCATCAGCAAATTGCCAAGCTTCAAGTAAAAACAACCAAAAATTATGTAAAAAAATTAAAGTCCCCGCATAAATTAAATATGGAAGAGCGCCACCCATACTTTTGAAAGAGGGTTCTTCGTAATTGGTTTCTGCACCTTCTTGAGGAATTAATAAATTAATCAGAAATGGCCTACAATATGCCATTAGCACGCATGCTGCTGTATGAAATCCAGGATGATGTCTAAAACTATCTAATGTAAAACCTAAAATAAAACCAAGTATTAAAAGTGTTGTTCTACTGGTTTTGAATGGAAGCCAAAGCATAAATATGATGTAGATATAAGGCGTAATCATTTGATGCAAACGTATCTTATCCAAAACAAAAACTTGAATAAGCATTAAAAAAACAAACCGAAAAATATTTTTTACAAATACACTCATATCTTCTAATTAGGGTTGTGTTTTTATTTTAGACAGAATTTGTTTTACACCTTCTTGGTCTACATTTTCAATAACATAAACATATTGGATGTTATAAAAATTAGCCGCTGTTTTAAATTTTATTTTAAAAAGATTGGTGCTGGTTTCTTTAAATACGCCATCTACATATCCTACTTTCAATCCTTTGGGTAAAGCAGTACTGAATCCGCTGCTGATGATGGGATCGCCTTTGGCTATTTTTGCACTTTTGGGTATTCCAGTTAAGGTAATATAATTTACCATTGAGCCATCCCAATTCAATGTTCCTGTTTCTTCGCCTTTCGCCAATTTTCCACTGATATGACTGTCTTTGTGCAATAAGCTCATTACAACAGCATATTTTTCATCAACTTCAGTAATAATCCCTACTACAGCGTTATTAGGATCAACAACGCCCATTCCAATTTTTAAACCATCATTCAGTCCTTTATTTAGCACCAAATAATTACTTTGGAGGGTTATTGAATTCGAGATTACTTTTGCAGAAATGTACCTGATTTTTCTATACTGCTTAATAGAATCAATTATTACTGTATCAGTTACTATTTTTTTTGTGGTATCTGCAATTTCGAAGTTTGAAGAAAGTTTATTGTAAAGTAATTCGTTTGCTTTTATTAAGGAGTCGTTCGTCTGCTTGAGGTGAAAATACTGCTGAACGTTATTGTATTTAGTATTTATTTTTCCGGTGAAGTTATTGGTAATGGTACCAAATGCGGCTTGATGGTATTTGCTGTAATTAACAATAAAATATATTGATATTACCTGCAAAAACAGGAAGAATAATAAATTAAAATGTGTTCGTATGAAAAGAAATATATTTCTCAACGGCTACGTCTGGTTTAGAAAATTGCAATTATATTATTTGCAGCAAACTTATAAAGTATGTAGCGTTATCTCATTACAAAAGGGAAACGATCATAATTTTTCAAAGCGATGCCAGTACCTCTTACCACACTTTTCAATGGGTCGTCTGCGATATGAACAGGAAGTTTAATTTTATTTTGTAAGCGTTTATCTAAACCGCGAAGTAAAGAGCCACCGCCTGTAATGTATAAACCTCTTCTATAAATATCAGCTGCCAATTCGGGAGGAGTGGTTTCTAAAGCTTTAAGAATGGCTTCCTCAATTTTGAAGATGCTTTTATCTAATGCTTCAGCCACTTCCTGATAGCTAACCATAACTTGTTTTGGAATACCTGTAACCAAATCTCTTCCGTTTACAGGGATGTCATCTGGAGGGTTTTCTAATTCTTTCATCGCCGAACCCACTTGAATTTTGATTTGTTCTGCGGTACGTTCGCCAATGAGTAAGCTATGGTATCTGCGTAATGCTTCCATGATATCAGCAGTAAATTCATCACCAGCAATACGGATACTTTGATCGCAAACGATACCTGCAAGTGCAATTACGGTGATGCCGGTAGTACCACCACCAATATCAATAATCATGTTTCCAACTGGTTCTTCTACGTCTATACCAATACCTAAAGCAGCTGCCATAGGTTCGTGAATTAAATATACTTCTTTAGCACCTGCTTGTTCAGCACTATCTCTAACCGCTCTTTTTTCAACTTCGGTGATGCTGCTTGGTATGCAAATCATCATTCTCCAACTTGGCGCAAATAATGGCTTTTTAGGATAAACCAATTTAATCAATTCGCGAATCATCAATTCGGCAGCGTTGAAATCTGCAATTACACCATCACGTAACGGACGAACCGTACGGATGCTTTCATGCGTTTTTTCATGCATCATGAGGGCTTTTTTACCCACAGCCAATAATAATTTCGGATTGTTTCTATCTAGAGCCACAATGGAAGGTTCATTTACAACAACTTCATCATTATGGATAATTAATGTGTTTGCGGTTCCTAAATCAATCGCAATTTCCTGCGTAAAAAAATTGAAAATGCCCATATTTTAAATTAATACAACTTATAAATTCGTATTCAAACAAAGTTGATGTAATTTATTGGAATAATCAACTACAAAAAATTTATTTTCAAAGTATTTTCAATGATTTATTTGGGTTGATTTTGCTTTGCTAAATTTGTTAGTTTTTTTAATCAAGAATTATGTTTTTTTTATTCGAATTCGTAGCCAATATCTTTTCTAAAATACGCTCCTTCAAATGATATTTTATTTAGTTGATGAATTGCGTTTTTTGTAGCGTTTTGGATATTGTTTCCATAAGAAGTAATGGCTAGCACCCTGCCTCCATTAGTAATCGTTTCTTCATTTATCATTTTTGTTCCCGAATGAAAGATGATTCCATTTTCATGAATGGCTTCTGTTAATCCAGATATTTTTTTTCCGGTTTCATAGTTACCTGGATAACCGCCACTAACCATGATAGTTGTAGCTGCAGCTCTTTCATCTGTTTCTAAAGTTATTGTTCCAAGTGCACCATCTCCAACAGCTTTTAAAATGGTTACAAAATCAGATTTAATTCTTGGTATCACTACTTCGGTTTCTGGATCGCCCATTCTACAATTGTATTCTATCATGTATGGATCTCCGTTATCTATCATCAATCCTAAAAATATAAACCCATGATAAATCATTTCATCGTTTTTAAATCCTTTAATGGTGGGCTCTATAATTCGCGTTACAATTTTTTCTTTTAATGTTTCATTAAAGAATGGGATAGGACTTACCGCGCCCATACCGCCAGTATTCAATCCTGTGTCGCCTTCGCCAATTCTTTTGTAATCTTTTGCTTCTGGAAGTATTATAAAATCTTTCCCATCGGTAAGCACAAACACACTAATTTCAATGCCATTCAAATATGATTCAATCACCACTTTTTCACTGGCTGCACCAAATTTAGATTGCTGAATCATCAACTCAAATTCTGCTAAAGCATCTTCATGATTCTGACAAATTAAAACGCCTTTACCCGCCGCTAATCCATCAGCTTTCAATACAATAGGTAAGCTGTGTTGTTTGATGTATTCAATTCCAGCGGCGTAGTTATCTTTATTAAACTCTTTGTAAGCTGCAGTTGGAATGTTGTTTTTTTGCATGAATGTTTTTGCAAAAGCTTTACTGCCTTCTAACTGAGCTGATTTTTTACTTGGTCCAATTACTTGTACATGCTTGATCGTATCATCTGCTGCAAAGAAGTCGAAAATGCCTTTTACCAAAGGATCTTCGGGCCCTACTAAAACCATAGAAATGCTATGTTCAATTACTGCATTTTTTATGGCTTCGAAATCGGTAACGGAAATATTTAAATTGGTGCCACATTGCATGGTGCCTGCATTTCCTGGCGCGATAAACAATTTATCGCAAAGTACACTTTGTTTTATTTTCCAAGCAAATGCATGTTCTCTTCCACCAGAACCAAGGATTAGAATGTTCATAATTTAAGTAAATATTTGAATGGCGAAATTATAGAAGTTAAACAATAATTAATGTTCGTTGGTATAATTTTACTATTTTCAGGCATTAAATAACTAAACCCAATTCTTTTTTAGAAAAAAATTAAAACTATGGCAGAATTAAAATCTAACAGTAAACATCCTTCCGGACTTTACGTATTATTTGTTACGGAAATGTGGGAGCGATTCAGTTATTATGGAATGCGTGCACTTTTTATTTTGTTTATGACAAAGGCATTGTTGTTTGACAAAGCTTTGGGGTCTCAAATTTATGGAAGTTATACAGGTTTGGTTTATTTAACACCTTTACTTGGTGGCTATATGGCTGATCGTTATTGGGGAAATCGTAAATCCATTATTGTTGGTGGTGTACTAATGGCACTAGGTCAATTGTTAATGTTTTTTGCTGGAACATTTTATCAGCAGCCTGAGTTGGCAACACCATTTATGTTTACCGGTTTAGGATTTTTAATATTTGGTAATGGTTTTTTTAAACCAAATATTTCAACAATGGTTGGACAGCTTTATCCGGCAGGCGATAAAAGAGTAGACTCTGCGTTTACCATTTTCTATATGGGAATAAATTTAGGCGCATTTATAGCACCATTAATTTGTGGGTACTTAGGTGATACTGGAAATGCGGCAGATTTTAGATGGGGATTTTTAGCGGCTTGTGGCGGTATGTGCGTTAGCATCATTTTATTTGTGTTTTTAAAGAATAAGTATATCGTAACTCCCGAAGGCGAACAAATTGGTGTAAAACCAAACTCTGCTAGAGAAGTTGTTGAGGCAGGAACACCAAAAACGCCAATAAACTATACAGCAATGGGTATTTGGGTTTCTGTATTTCTTGGCTTGCTTTTCTTGTTTTTGAAACAGTTTGAAATGGATGTTGTAGGTTCATTTATATTTTCACTCACCATTGCTGCACCAGGGTATATCATTACCGATCCGAGTTTAACAAAAGTAGAGCGCCAGCGTATTTGGGTAATTTATATTGCTGCTTTCTTTGTAATATTTTTCTGGGCTGCGTTTGAACAAGCAGGAGCTTCATTAACTTATTTTGCAGAGGAGCAAACAGACAGAAGTATATTCGGGACAACAATTCCAACTTCATATTTTCAATCAATCAATGCAGTTGCTATAGTAATTTTTGCTCCATTGTTTGTTTGGCTTTGGGGAGGATTGGGAAAACGCAATATGGAACCAGCTTCGCCATTTAAACAAGCCATTGGTTTATTCTTATTGGCAGTTGGTTATTTGGTTATTGCTTTTGGTGTAAAAGGAATCGACCCAAGTGCTAAATTAAGTATGATATGGTTAGTAAGTTTGTATACCATTCATACATTTGGTGAACTTTGTTTGTCGCCAATTGGATTATCTATGGTGAATAAACTTGCACCAGTTAAACTTGCTTCTTTATTGATGGGAGTTTGGTTTTTATCTACAGCTGCAGCAAATAAATTTGCAGGCACGTTAAGTGCACTTTATCCCGAAGAAGTAAAAGCTGAAAAATTATATAGCCCAATAGGAAGCCCAGAAGCAATGGCTGTATTAAACAATAACAAATTAGATGAAAAAGTTTTTTCTGCTGATCCAAAAGGAACAAATTCAATTAAGATTGCAAAAGTAGAAACTAAAAAAACAGCAGATGGAAAAGATAGCGTGGTAAATATTTCTGTTGATTCTACAAAAACAGCAGTGGTTTCAAATTATCATTTAAAAGTAATTAAATCAAATAACGGAAAATTTGATCGTGCTTTAATGCTGAATGACACTTTGATGTTTACACATGATTCAATTGATGTAGTAAAAATGGTTGATGGTAAAAAAATCTCTAGCAAAGAAGAAAGGATTCAGACATGGAATTTAAAGCCAGCAAAACCAACCTTTATGTCGGTTAAAATTACCAACCTTTACGATTTCTTTATGTTGTTTGTATTTATGGCAGGAGCAGCATCTGTGGTGTTATTTTTACTCAGTGGCAAATTGCTAAAAATGATGAATGGTGTAAGGTAATTAATACTTTGAAATTTTATAAAAAAGCGACCATTTTCTGGTCGCTTTTTTAATGTCTATTATTTTAGTTGTTGCGCAATGGTTAAATGAAATTCAAATCATATTGTTTATTCAGCCGACTTCAAAACAAATCTTCACTAAATGTGTTATAAATACATGAGCAAAGTATATTCCATCAAAACCGTACAAATCATTAAATCAGATTTAGAAACCACTTGGGATTTTTTCAGCAGTCCTAAAAATCTCCAAAAAATTACTCCTGCAGCATTAGGGTTTAAAATTGTATCCAAACATCATGGCGATAAAATGTATCCAGGTCAAATTATAGAATATATCGTAAAGCCAGTGTTAGGCATTGCATTATATTGGATGACAGAAATAACGCATGTTGAGGACAATAAATATTTTGTAGATGAACAACGTTTTGGTCCTTACACCATGTGGCATCATCAACATCATTTTAAGCAAGTGCCCGAAGGCATTGAAATGACAGACATTGTACATTATAAATTACCACTTGGATTTTTGGGCGATATCGCGCATTCTTTATTCGTAAAAAAACAATTGAAAGGTATTTTCGATCATCGATTTAAGGTGGTGGAGGAGATGTTTAATAAGGTTTAAGACGTTTAAGAGTTTAGGAGTATTTTCAATTTAGAGGCAACTCATTTTTTGTTTGGTGTTTGGCGTTTGGTGTTGGAAGCATTTTTGCTTTGAGATCTTCTAAAATTATCGATATGCTTGAATTGGATTGGAATCCAATTCAATTTGCCGTGACACCGGTTCGGAAACCGGCGCCAATATCAGTTTAGTTCCAAATTTTACAACTTTAATTTTTTCGGGATTTTCTATAGCCCACGGTTTCAACCGTGGGTGGATGTGAATGCAAAATGTTGATTAATCATTAAACCGTTAAACTAGCGAAGCGATTTAAATCTGGTTATCCAACCTCATCTACTTTGATGATTGTTGAAAACACCAACATCGGCAGACGAAAGCCCCAATCTCATTGTAAGGGTTGAAAATTTTCAACCCCTACCCATTATTCTCCGGTCTCATCATCGGGAAGAACAACACATCTTGAATGCTATGCTGATTGGTTAACAACATACAAATTCTATCTATGCCAAATCCGATACCACTTGTTGGCGGCATACCATATTCTAATGCTCTTAAAAAATCGTGGTCGATAAACATCGCTTCATCATCGCCTCTTTCCATTAATTTAACTTGCTCTTCAAATCGCTCACGTTGCTCGATTGGATCGTTTAACTCGCTATATGCATTTGCGATTTCTTTTCCATTAACCATTAGCTCAAAACGCTCTACCAATCCGGGTTTGCTGCGATGCTTTTTTGTAAGCGGGCTCATTTCCACAGGGTAATCTGTAATGAATGTAGGTTGTAT
>CANFUJ010000066.1 GCA_947450165.1 Chitinophagaceae bacterium | reverse complement strand
GAAAATGCAAAACTCACTGACACTAACAAACGAAGTTGTACAACAATATTTACAAGAAGGAAAGCCTTATGTGGTTCGCATCAAAATGCCTGAAAATGAAATCATCTCTTTCAACGACATGATTCATCACGAAGTGAGTTTTGAATCAAATTTAGTGGATGATAAAGTTTTACTTAAAGCAGATGGAATGCCTACCTATCATTTGGCTGTTGTGGTAGATGATTATTTAATGAAGATCAGTCATGCTTTTAGAGGCGAAGAATGGTTGAGTAGCGCACCAGTTCATATTTTATTGTGGAAATATTTATTTGGGTTAGAGAACATGCCACAGTGGGCCCATCTTCCGTTGATATTAGGTCCTAATGGAAAACTAAGCAAACGCGATGGTGCAAAATATGGCTTTCCTGTATATGCCATGAATTGGACTGACCCACGGAGCGAAGAATTTACAGAAGGATTTAAAGAAAAAGGATTTTTACCTGAAGCCTTTATTAACTTATTGGCGATGTTGGGATGGAATGGCGGAACAGAGCAGGAATTATTTTCAATGGAAGAATTGATTGCGCAATTTTCAATTGAACGCGTACATAAAAGCGGCGCAAAATTTGATTATGAAAAAGCGAAATGGTTCAACCACGAATGGATTAAAAAATCAACAACAGAAGCTTTATATCCATTGGTAAAAAATCTGTTTGAAACAAAAAATGTAAATACCAAAAACGAAGATTATTTTAAAACGGTAATTGGCTTAGTGAAAGAAAGATGCACTTTAGTTTCTGATTTCTATGAGCAATCTGTATATTTTTTCGAAGCGCCTCAAACTTTGGATGTAGAAGCTGTAAAGCCGAAATGGAATGAAAATAAACAATCGTTTTTTGAAATATTATGTACCCAACTAACCGAATTGAAAGCATGGGATGTAATAGAAATTGAAAATTGTTTCAAAAATTTGGCAACAGAAAAATCAATTAAGCCAGGTGAGTTGCAATTGCCCATGCGAATTATGTTGGTAGGTGGAAAATTTGGCCCTGCCGTTTTTGAAATTGCACATCTTATTGGAAAAGAAGAAACACTAAATAGAATACAATCAGCATTAACCAAAATAAATAATTAGTCATGCAAAGACCCATTAGAGTATTGGTAGCAAAAGTTGGATTGGATGGCCACGATCGTGGTGCAAAAGTAATCGCTACATCACTTAGAGATGCAGGTATGGAAGTCATATACACCGGACTTCGTCAAACCCCCGAAATGGTGGTAAACACTGCTTTACAAGAAGATGTAGACGCAATAGGTGTAAGCATTTTAAGCGGTGCACACATGACTGTTTTTCCAAAAATAATCGCGCTTTTGAAAGAAAAAGAAATGAATGATGTGTTGCTTACTGGTGGCGGCATTATTCCCGAAGAAGATATGCAGCAATTGAGTGAAATGGGTGTAGGAAAATTGTTTGCCCCAGGAACCACAACTACAGAAATCGCCAATTACATAAAAGATTGGGTTGCAGAAAATAGAAATTTTTAAACTAACATTATGTATTCAACAATCATTACAAATCTTGAAAATGGGATACTAACGGTAACCATAAACCGCCCAGATAAATTAAATGCATTAAACAAATCTGTTTTTGATGATTTGAATAATGTGATGGATGATGTAATCTCAAGCAGTGAAATAAAATCTGTCATCATAACAGGCGCAGGTACAAAATCTTTTGTTGCAGGTGCTGATATTACTGAGTTTTCAAGTTATGGAAAGGTTGAGGCAATGGAACTTTCAAAAAGAGGTCAAGACGTATTTTTTAAAATTGAAAATTGCAGCAAGCCCGTAATAGCGGCTGTAAATGGTTTTGCACTTGGTGGCGGATGCGAACTAGCCATGGCTTGTCATTTTAGAATATGTAGTGAAAATGCAAAATTTGGTCAACCAGAAGTTAATCTTGGATTGATTCCAGGATATGGCGGAACGCAGCGTTTAACCCAATTAATCGGAAAGGGCAAAAGCATGGAATTGCAAATGACCGCTCAAATTATTGATGCAAATGAAGCATTGAAATTAAATTTAGTAAATCACATTACCACATCCGAAAATCTTTTACCAAAAGCCATTGAATTATTAACCACAATCAATTCAAAAGCCCCCATCGCCATCAGTAAAGTTATTGAGTGTGTTAACATCGCCGTTGTAAGTGATAGCGCGTACACCAATGGCAAATCTGGATATGAAAAAGAAGTAGAATCATTTGGTTCATGTTTTGAAACAGCGGATATGATAGAGGGCACCACTGCATTTTTAGAAAAAAGAAAAGCAATATTCACAGGAAAATAAAAAAATCATGCAATTCAGAATCGAAAAAGACACCATGGGTGAAGTAAGTGTTCCAATGGAAGCATACTATGGCGCTCAAACACAAAGAAGTATCGACAACTTCAAAATCGCACAAGACATCAACAAAATGCCAAAAGAAATTATTGGCGCATTTGCTTATTTAAAAAAAGCAGCAGCTTTAACCAATTTTGATGCAGGTATTTTAAGCAAAGAAAAATGTGATTTAATTGGAAAAGTTTGCGACGAAATTTTAGAAGGAAAATTAAATGATTATTTCCCATTAGTGGTTTGGCAAACAGGAAGCGGCACACAAAGCAATATGAATGTAAATGAAGTCATCGCTTATCGTGCGCATGTATTAAACGGCGGACAATTAACTGATAAAGAAAAATTTATTCATCCAAATGATGATGTAAATAAATCACAATCCAGTAATGATACTTTTCCAACAGCGATGCACATTGCAGCATACAAAATGCTTTTGGAAACAACCATTCCTGGTATTGAAAAACTAAGAGATACCTTGGATGGTAAGAGCAAACAATTTATGAATGTGGTAAAAATAGGTAGAACCCATTTTATGGACGCTACCCCACTAACAGTTGGTCAAGAATTTAGCGGATATGTATCGCAGTTAAATCATGGATTAAAAGCGATAAAAAACACTTTGGCTCATTTGAGCGAATTGGCTTTAGGTGGAACTGCTGTAGGTACAGGAATTAATACACCTGAAAATTACGATGTAAATGTTGCTAAGCATATTGCACAATTAACAGGTTTGCCATTTGTAACAGCAGAAAATAAATTTGAAGCATTGGCAGCTCATGATGCTATTGTAGAAGCTCATGGCGCATTGAAAACCGTTGCTGTTAGTTTAATGAAAATTGCAAATGATGTTAGAATGTTGTCATCAGGCCCAAGAAGTGGAATTGGCGAATTGTTTATTCCGGATAACGAACCAGGATCTTCTATAATGCCTGGAAAAGTAAACCCAACTCAATGTGAAGCATTAACCATGATTGCAGCACAGGTAATGGGAAATGATGTTACCATTGGTATTGGCGGAAGCAACGGACATTTTGAATTGAATGTATTTAAGCCAGTAATGATTTTCAATTTTTTACATAGTGCAAGATTAATTGGAGATGGTTGTGTTTCGTTTAATGATAAATGTGCAGTTGGCATTGAACCAATTGAATCTAACATTAAAAAACACGTAGACAATTCATTGATGTTGGTAACGGCATTAAACCCAAAAATCGGGTATTACAAAGCGGCTGAGATCGCTCAAAAAGCACATAAAGAAGGTACCACGTTAAAAGATATGGCAGTGAAATTGGGATATCTTACACCAGAAGAGTTTGACGCATGGGTGATCCCTGCGAATATGGTGGGAAAAATATAAAAGATAAAAGTTTGAAACAAATGAAAAAGCATCCCCAATGGGATGCTTTTTCATTAAACCCAGATTTTATATAACCTGGATTTAAGCTTCAGTATATTTTTTTGAACGCATCATTAATGTAGCACAAGCAGCCAATAAAAGCAGTACCCCTGCAAACAAAATAGCATTAGCAGGATTTTGGTTTAATAGGTGTTTATAAATGCTGCCAAACGTAATATTTTGAATCAACATCGGAACTACAATCATCATGTTTACAATACCCATGTAAACACCATATCTTTTTTTAGGAATACTGTTGGCAACCATAATGTATGGTACCCCCATTATACTTGCCCATGCTATGCCAAAGCCAATCATTGGAGCAAACAACAAATATTTATTTTCTATCGTTGGAATTATAAATAACGATATAGCTGCCATAATCAAGCAGATAGCATGCACCATTTTTGCAGAATATTTTTTTGCTAGCCAAACCAACCCAAATGCAGATAAAAAAGTAATTACATTATAAAAACTATTCACTAAACCTGTCCACGCAGCAGCGTCTTCATAAAGTTTAAGATTTTTTTCGGAACTGGTATGCCAAACAGATTGAGCAATACTATGAGAGATATATTGCCAATAACACATCAGCGCATACCATTGAAATAAATAAACCAATGCCAATTGCCACATTTGTTTGGGCATCACTTTTATCGCTACGAAAATATCTGAAAAGGGTTGAAGAAATCCTTTTTTTTCAGATCTAATTTCAGCTAATTCGGTTTCAGATGGTGGAATTTCGGGCGTTTTAATAACCGACCACAACACCGAACCAATTGAACAAATTGCACCAACAAAAAAAGATCCAAACACCCAATAAGGAATACCCGAAGGGGTAACGCCGTCCATGATTTGTTTGAAAATCCATAAAGATGCTGCTGCCAAAGTAATACCAAATCCAGTAAAAAAACTTTGTGATAAAAAACCAACAGCTTGTTGATTGTCGGGCAATTTATCTGCAACAAAAGCCCTGTAAGGCTCCATTGCAGTATTGTTTGCAGCATCCAATACCCATAACAACCCTACAGCCATCCACAACGAACTACTAAATGGGAAAATAAATAAACAGATGCTGCACAATAAAGCCCCAATTAAAAAATAAGGTTTTCTTCTACCCCATCTAGGATGCCAAGTTTTATCACTCATTGCACCAATTATAGGTTGAACCAACAATCCAGTTAATGGACCTGCCAAATTCAGCATAGGCAAATCTTCTGGACTTGCATGTAAAAAAGTATATAGCGGATTGATGGCGTTTTGTTGCAAACCAAAACTATATTGAATGCCCAAAAAGCCAACATTCATATTTATGATTTGGCGAAAAGACAATTGAGGTTTTGGAGTTTGCATATATGATTTTAAAAGAAGTTGATTAAAAATAAAAGAAACGAACCTAAGGATATTTTATAGCAAATTGTTCATCAATGATAATATCAGCCATTTGTTGATGTTGCTGAATGATATCGCTTTCTTTGCAAAGAACACGTTCTATAAAATCAGTTACTGCCTCTCTATTTCGAGCAATTCGATTTTTTCTTGTTGCTTCATAATTGGCATTCATAAAAATACGAATGTCCACATTCTTTAACAAGCTTGTGTATGTACCATCTACTAAAACAACATTTGCAGTACTGATGCTAATTTCTTTAAATTCTTTTGTGTCGCTCGACCAATTCATTACAGGTATTTGAAGTGAATTGGCTAACTTATTTTTTACAACATAAATATCCTGATCCAATTTTTCCAATTCTACTTCATGCGTACCGATGTGATTAAAGTCAATCAGCCTTTGTTCATGATTTTTACGAGGTGGTAATTTAAAATAGTCATCTTGGTGAAGAACTAAAACGTTGTGCCCATTGGATTCCAGCAAATTTTTTAGCGTGTTACTCAGCGTTGTTTTGCCACAACCCGATTCGCCAGCAATGGAAATAACAACCACTTTTTCTTTCTCAAATTCGATGTCATTATAAATATTTGTAGCCAATAAATTAGCTGACAACTGGTCATTAGATTCTTGATCATCATATGTCAACCCCAAAACTTTTTTCATTTGTGTAATGTCTTCTTTGGCTTTATTTGCTAATAAAAATCCTGATGCACTAAAACACAATTGATATACTCCTTGTGCTAATCCATCTTCCAAAGTAAAGTATTCCGAAAATAAATATTCACCTTCGTTATTGCTCAAGTTTTTTTCTAATGCAGCTTGCAACATTGTAGCTGTTTCCACTTCATTGATACAGTACAAAGCCGTAATCAAAAAGCCATTTGTAACAGGCCAAATTCCACCATTGTGAAAATGACCGGGCTTGTTTTTGAAACGATAACTATAATTTGAAGTCAACTGCGTATAGAGCTCATCTCCTGGCTCTATTGGAGGCCAAAATGCGGGAATGCCTTTATTGCCGTATGTTTCAAAGGTAGATTGAATTACATCTATTAGTTTTTTCTTTGTGAAATTTGAAGGAATATCTAAAAGTAAAAGTAACGCAATAGACCAGCAATCATATTTTTGAATAAGTTGAGTAGGAGAAAAACTACTGATGAAATGTTGTGTTATATCGAAATGATCAACTTGTAGTTTTTGTGCTTCTGTAAATAATGAATTAGTTGTTGGCGTTTCAAAACAAAAATGTTGTTTCAGTTTAAGTTTAATTTCGCCAGCTTGCGAAGTCCAATCTGCTTGTGCAAAAAAATCACCGGCTAATGACAAAGCCCAGTATCGTAAAATTTGATCATACAATACGTAACCTCCTGTTACATATTCATCTGCCCAATTGCCACTTACGGGTAAATACATCAATCCTTTATGGTTGAATTCCCAGCTGTTGGCTAGTTGTAATATTTTTACAGATTGCTCATAAACAATGGCTTTAAAATCACCATCTTGTTTTTTTTGTAAAAAACTAATGGCTCCAATCATCCACCAAAAATTGCAATCCGTTCTTCCCACAGGGCCTCCGAAGCTTACCGCTTGAATGGTTCCAGCTTGATCAATAGAAATATTAGAAGGAATTTGTCCATTAAGGGCAGCTGCCTTTTGCAATTTTTTTAATGAGTTGAGGAATGGTTCATATAGTTCGGTGAGTTCGTTGGTCAAAATTGCCAAACCAGACACCACACCATCTCTTGCCCAAATACGATTGTAATTTTCTGTTTGTTGTGCAGATGCTGTTATGCCTTCCTCAGAAGCCGCTTTAGTAAGCACTTCTATGGCTTTTTCTTTCATTAAAACATTTTGCACATTTTCCATTACATATTTTTTCTTAAAAAAAAGAGCGTAGCAATTAATTTACTACGCTCTTTATGGGGTTAATCATTAAAAATTAAAACCAATGGTTGCAGAAATCGTTCTGCCAGTTATTGACCTAGCGCGAATGATATTTGTAGTTTGTTCTACAATTGCATCTTCTTCTGCTTCGGTAATACCAAGGGTGTTGAAAATATTATTGGCATTTAATGAAGCCGATAAATTTTTAGTCAACTTGTATGTTATAAATGGATTTACAATAAAATATCCATTAAATTTCAACTTGTTATTGTCTTGAGAAAATGAACTGCTAGTACCAATAACACTGAATCCTCCAACAAATTTATTTTTAGAATAAGTAGGCACAACATTATATATGAATGGTGCTTGTCTTCTTGGTTTGTTGCCTTTATTTGCACCATCTGTAATTTCTGCTTTGGTGTATGTAGCATTAGCTCTAACGTTAAATTCTTTTGAAACATTAATATTAGCTTCCAATTCCAAACCAAAAGATTTGTAATGGTTTTCAATTACTCTTTGTGTAGTAGCTTCAAAACCACCTGCTTCATTTACATTAGCATAAAAAGCAGTTACAAAAATTCCACCCATTTTGAAATTGTTTTTATATCCCAATTCTGCTTGAGTGATTTTATCATAAACACCTTTTGCAGTACCATCAGCAAAAACATTAGGCGTAAATAATAATCTATCCGCTTTAGCAGATGCACCATCACTGAATCTACCAAAAATCGCATTTGATTCACTCAATTGATAGTTAGCTCCAATGCTGAATGATGGATAATTGTATTTGTAATTTACAGCAGAAGGAGAAGCAATGTTTACAGATGATACGCTTTGTTCGTTTGCAGATATAACACCATCATTGTTTACATCTCTAGAAGATTGAATTGCGCCAGCATAACTGCCAGTTACATCACCCATATCCCATCTTAATCCACCATCTAATGACAATTCTTTTGTTGGATTTAAAGAAATCGAAACATAAGGCGCAGAAATAGAATACTTAGTATCATAGCTACGTGTACAGCAATTACCCCAAGCTGGTACGCCATAAGCAAATAGTCCATTTTGAGTTAATTTGGTTCCTGCTGCATTGTAAATATCCAATGGTCTTGTACCATTTCCGTTTACATCAGTCATGTATGAATTCCACAACCACGACATTGAAATGTTTTGGTAAGATTTATAAAATCCAAAATTGATTTCTCCTTTAGTAAATTTCTTTTTCAATTTAAAATCATTCACGAAATTATCAAAGTTATTAAGTTCAACATCAAACATATGCATCATCATTGCATTGGTTCCTGTATAAGGTGTGCTTGTGTTTGCGTATTTTACTGTAGCACCTGTTAAATCCCAAGTTGTTGCTGCTGCAATTGAGGTTAAAATGTTGCCAGTAGTATTTACAGATGCAGGGAATGGAGTAATGAATCTTCCGTTGTTAATGGCCAATCTGCCTTTGTTTTCTATTTTCCATCCTTCACCCAAATCAAAATTAAATTCAGCACCTACTGATTTAGAAATGGGATGCATGCCATCTGCCACATCACTTCTACGTAAATCACCATTTACGCCAGTACCTAAATTTTGCAAAATATATGGGCTGTGAATTGTTCCGTTAAGGGCATCAAAACCAGGAAGTGAACTGTATACTGGATTTGCATTTGTACCAGATACTTGTATTGGCATAGGCATGTAGGCTGCAGTCCTATCATTAAGATATTTAAAATAAACACGCGCAAAACCGCCTTTAAATTGTTTAGTCATGTTAAATTTCAATTGGCCACCGTTGTTGGCATTATATCCAGCAGTACGTGGACCTTCACCTAATCTATAAAAACCACCAACATTAAAACTAAGTCCGTTTCCGATTGGTCCGCCATAATTAAAATCAGTTCTAAAATCATTGTAATCCAAGCCAGTTGTAGTATAAAGAGAACCACCTTCTGTGTTACCAGTTTTACTGATAAAGTTGATGATACCAGCTGGTGAATTTGTAGCCATGGTTGAAGCAGAACCTCCTCTAATGGCTTCTATTTTAGACAAACTTTGATCTGCTCTTAAGAAAATGTCTTGAGTAGCAAATGCGATATCGCCAAATTGCATAACAGGCAATCCATCTTCTTGCAATTGTAAGTATTTAGAACCACCTGCAGAAATTGGCACCCCTCTAACCGTAATATTTGTATTACCATCACCGCCAGAAGCTTCTGATTTAATACCTGGAATAGAGCGAAAAATTTCAGCAGTTGTTCTTGCTGCAGATTTTGAAATATCTTCTGAACGTAAAGTACTTGTAGATACACTAGAAGATAACCTAGACTTAGAGTTAGAAACGCCAGTTACCGTAACCTCTGTAAGAGAAAGGGCATCTGATTTTAAAGAAATCATAACATCAGAAAGTCCAGCAGATGTTAAGCTAAAAGACTTTTCAATGGCTACATATCCTGTGTAAGAAACTTTTAAAAGAACTGATTGATCTACGGGCAAACCTTCTATGGCAAAATTGCCTTTTTCATCAGCTAAGATTGTTTTGTTAGTTGCTGAATAAATAATGGTAGCTCCGGATAGACCTTCTTGATTGGGTCCAATAATTTTCCCTTTGATACTTGATGTTTGTTGGGCCGCAGAAACTAGCGTAATGCCCACCATTGTTAGAAGTAAAATTAATTTTTTCATAATGCAGTTTAATTGGTTTAAATTTTGTGTAGCTAAAGTATTACTAAGCAAAATGGTGATAAACGCATAATCAAATATACTTTGCCGCAAACGTTTGCGAAAATGTTTGCGAAAATGTTTGCGGTGGAAAAGATTATCTGTATTTTTAAAAAAATGCTTAATGAAACCGAAAGCAACATTAAAAAAGATATCAGATAAACTACAAATAAGTATCTCAACTGTTAGTAGAGCCCTTAAAAATCATCCAGATATATCGGAGCATACCAAACAAAAGGTCAAGGAATTGGCAGAGTTAATGGATTACGAACCTAACAATTATGCCATCAGTTTACGTACAAACAACAGCAAAGTTTTTTGTATCATGGTACCTCAGATTTCTAATTTGTTTTATCATTCTTTCATTTCAGCTGTGGAAGAGGAAGCACGATTATATGGCTTTTCTTTAATGATATTGCAGTCTGGAGGAGATCCTGCGATTGAAATTGCCAACTTAAAAATTTGCAGACAAAACAGGGTTGCAGGAATTTTTGTAGCTATTGGAACAGCCACTATTGATATACAACCCTTTTTAAAAATGGATGACTTAGATGTGCCTGTAATATTTTTTGATAAAGTACCTAGTTTTCAGGCATGTAATAAAGTTTGTATCGCCGATGCAAAAGCAGCAACGATTGCTGCAGATGTGCTGTTGCGAAATAACAAGAAAAATATTCTCGGCATATTTGGAGATCCAGAAATGTCAATCACTAAAAAAAGGTTAGATGCTTTTAGCCAAAAAATAGCTGAAAAAGGTAAATCTATTCAATTAAAAACAAAGCATGCGCTCACTGCTGAAGCTGCCCGAAAAATAGTCCATAAATGCTTAACTCCACTGCAAAAAATAGACGCTATATTTTGTATGAGTGATGAAATATTAACAGGAGTAATGAAAGCCGTTCAGGAATTAAAATTAAAAGTCCCAGAATCAATTGGTATTATTGCGCATAGCAATGGATTTATACCAAATTTATATTCACCCGAAATAAGTTATGTAGAAACGAGTGGACACAAACTTGGCAAGTTGGCCTACAACCGAATGTCTGCTTGTTTATCAGGAAGTACATTTATACAAGAACTTACCGTAGAATCGATTTATATCGAAGGAGGATCTCTTTAATTCGAACGGATTAAAATAGATCCATTCCATATTTTTCATCTAATTCAAATAAGTTCTTAAAAACAAAAAAGACTGCTTTTGAAAAGCAGTCTTTTTTGTTATGAGATTTTTTATTTTTTCAAGAAGTGATTAGTTATTTCTTGATTTTACAATTTTAGTTGAATAAATAACAGAATTATCAGCAGTTACAATTTTTACAATATACAAACCGTCGCTGTATTTTTTCAAACCTAAATCAACGTTTGTAGATATACCAGAACCACTACTTAAATTATCAATTCTATTAACAATTCTTCCCAAACGATCTATTACTGTAACCGAAACAATTCTATTGTTTTGAATATTAGCTTTCGACCAATTAATTGTCACCACTCCATCAGTTGTAGGGTTTGAATAAACCACTGCATTGGTTGTTGGAGCAGGATTAACAGTTACTGTTATAGTTGCTGTTGTAGCACATTGACCAGCAGATGGTGTAAACGTATACGTTGTTGTAGTTTGGTTGTCAATTGCTGGAGACCATGTACCATTAATTCCATTATTTGAAGTTGTAGGTAATGAGAAAGAACCACCAGCGATAATCGGTGCTACTTGAGTAAATGTTGGCGTTGTTGCCGCATTTACAGTTACTGTCATGGTTGCTGTTGTTGCACATTGACCAGCAGTTGGTGTAAAGGTATATGTTGTTGTTGCTGTATTGTTGATTGCAGGCGACCAAGTTCCTGTAATTGCGTTATTTGATGTAGTAGGTAATGTAAATGAACCTCCAGCACAAATTGCATCTACTTGAGTGAATGTTGGTGTTATAGAAGAGTTCACAGTTACTGTAATGGTTGCTGTTGTTGCACATTGACCAGCAGTTGGCGTAAAGGTATATGTTGTTGTTGCTGCGTTATTAATTGCAGGCGACCATGTTCCTGTAATTGTGTTATTTGATGTGGTAGGTAATGTAAATGAACCTCCAGCACAAATTGGAGCAACTTGAGTGAATGTTGGTGTTGTGGCAGGATTTACAGTAACTGTCATGGTTGCTGTTGATGCACATTGACCAGTAGTTGGTGTAAATGTATATGTAGTTGTTGCTGCATTATTGATTGCAGGCGACCAAGTACCATTAATTGCGTTATTTGATGTTGTAGGTAATGTAAATG
>CANFUJ010000065.1 GCA_947450165.1 Chitinophagaceae bacterium | reverse complement strand
TTTTAATCAGTTCATTGATTTCAAATATTTCTTTTTTTGCTTCACCTATATTGGCAAACTGACTAAACGCGTTAGCGATATTGCTTAGGTGATCAATTTGTTGAATCAACGTTTCGGATACATTCTTTGCCAATGAAACAATATTTGGATAATTATTATCAATGGATTTTTGCAAATATTGCATGCTCAACTTCATTGGGGTTAGGGGATTTTTAATTTCATGTGCTACCTGCCTTGCCATTTCTTTCCAAGCTCCTTCTCTCTCCGTTTTGGCTAAAATCGCTGCACTCTCTTCCAATTTACCCATCATTTTATTATACTCAGTTACCAAAGCTCCAATTTCATCATTACGATTCCATTTTATTGGCTCATTTATTTTTCCTAAATTAACCTTTTGCATTTTTTCAGTTATGATAGAAAATGAATTTGCGATTCGATTGGTTATAAAAAGTGAAACGATTCCAGCTAATAAAAATATAAATGCATTTAAATTGATTATTGTGATTAAAAAATTAGAAATCTCTTGGCGTAACAAGTTTTGTGAGGTAAAATATGGAATGTTTAAATAACCGAAGCTATCTCCACTTAAACTATTGATTGGAATATAACTACTGATATAATTTAAATCTCCGATTTTTTCTTTTTGAAAAAACTGGATTTCTCTTTTTTTATGTAAATGATAATATGCCAATGGATTCATCTTCGTACTTAATATCCCTTTGTTGTATGGCAATGATAAAGATGACACTTGTAAGTCTCCGTTTAAGTCGTATAAATTAACATCAATACCATGAATATTTGAAACTTTTTCTACAAGTTGATTCAATTTTAAATTATTGTTGGAAAGATTAAAATCGATTGAATCATGCAACATCGATTCGTTATAAAAAGAAGATTTTATTTCTTTTTCCATAATCCAAATTACCCTGCTCAATTTTTCTCTATTATTAGATTCATATCTACTTACAAAGAAAAAAACTGTAGCAATACCAATCACTAAAAAAGAAATTATGCTTACTAAAAAAATAGTACCATGAATTTGATTGCGAATTGAAATTTGCCAAAATTTAAAATACTTATGATTAGATCTTTGGAATATAATTTGTAATGCCCACAACAAAACAAACAAAATTAAAAACGTGCAAAATAAATAAGAGAACAATGTAATGAAAGCTAAAATTGTTCTATTTTCTTTTGCAATAACGACTAATTTACCAGCACCTGCATAATACCACAACTCACTAAAATTATCCTTCTTAATTACTTCATACGTTTGTAATTTGTTTTTTTGAATAAATATTGAAGATGCAAATGGGTAGTCGTTATAACTACTGGTTAAATTTCCATTGTTATATAACGCAAATGCATAAGTGTTAGAATTTTCTATAGAAATGGATTTCCCTTTTGTAAATAATTCTGGATACAAAGCATCCTTCCTTTGTAGTTTTGGCGTTGAAATAACAAACACATAACCTAGCAATTGATTACTTGTATCTCTTATAATTTGTTTGTTTAAATAACTAAATTCATCAAATGCTTGATCAAAGTAATAAAGTCCAGAATAACCTGTTGGTCTTGCTTGCGTATTTAAAATGGTATTAATATCATTATAACTTGAAGAATCGGTGTTAAACAAAGGTTTTTCATCAGGAGAAAAAGTGAAAATTCTTGTATCAAATTTGTTAGCATAAACACTGTAGCTAATTCCCATAAAACTATCTTTCAATGCTGCATTTGATATCGGATTATAAAACCTATAAAAATTGGTATTCAAGAAACTAGGCTTAAAATCAAGCAACATGCTATTTATAAGGGATTCATTTGCTGGATTGGATTTTATAGCAAGCGTTTCAGCATAGTGCTTTCTGAGTTCCAATTCTTTCTTTTTATTTTCACTAAAAACAATAAAACTATCAGACAATGAAAAAAATGCGAACCAAAAAACCAATTTCGTGCTGATGATTTTAGTAGATATTAAATTCGAAGCAAATACATTTAACAACCACAAGAAAAATAAAGTCCAAGCTAAAACAAACATTTCAAAACTACCTTGCAATTGAATAACATTTAAACTCAATAATAATAAACCGACTGAAGCAACCGTAAATAATAATGTAAAAAAAGAATCAGGAAAAATTCGGTTGTATAAGAGTAAGCAAATCTTACAAATAAAAAAACAACTCAAAGAAAGTAAGCAAATAATTAAAAATGCAATAACACTAAAAATATTTAATGAAAAAAAGTCGATTACATCAAATGAAATTTGAGCATCTATTATTAATGATTTTATTAATCTACTTATTGAGAAACTTAACAATTCAATTACAAATGAAAATAAAAATAAAGCCAACCATTTTCGCCATGTAGAAAACAATTTGGGGGATAATTCTATTTTATTTATCTGTATTCTAACGAAAAAAATAATCCATAAAAACAAAAAACTATTTATCAATAAATCACCAAGAGATTTGCATACATTTCCACTTGCATAAACAGCTGGATTAAATAATTCGAATGCACGAAAATTTATTGGCTGAATCATCCAATAGCTCAAAACACGTAAAAAAAACAAACTGCTGACAAAAAACAAAATACCCATTTTATGATTTTGTTTTTTTGAAATAAATAAAGCTATAAAATGAATATCTATTAACAATAACAACAATCCTATCAAATACAAAAACAAAGCAATTGAATTATTATGCTCAATTGAACGCAACTTTTTCTCAATGATGTAAAATAATGTTTTACCAGAAATGGATTTAATTGATTTCCCATTATTATTAACTTTTGACAAACTATAAAAATCCGACAAACTCGCATCAATCAAAAAATGATTTTGTAAATGTTCATTCTCAATGAAATAATTCCATTTAACAGGAATCAGTGCTATTGCAATTATGTTATTACGTTGAATTTTATTCCATACGTAATAACCATTTTCAAGCACAACAAAACCAACCAGTTCTTTACTATATAAAATATAGGATGGTGCTATTATTTTTTGAGTGTTCCAAAAAATCAATTTTTCACTAGCATCTGATTTTATAGAATAGAAAAATAAAAAATATGGTTTTTCAATGCATGTTTGAATCAGTTTATTTTCATATTGATTCAAAGAAATCGCATTCCAAATATTATCAGATTTTAGAAATGAATTAAAATCCTTTTCCTGATTATTTATAGATGTTGAAATTAATGCTTGTACTTTTTGGGGAGACCTATTTGAACTGCTTAAATCATTAAATATGTAAGAAAAAATAATTAAAAAAATAGAAATAACGAATAAGGATATTCGATAATTCTTAATCCAGAAATGTGAATATATTTTCCTCAAAGAATAAATTTAAATTTTATCATTTTTCGCCCAATTCCATAACCTATCTAAAGTTACCAAATCCATATCGTGTAATAGTTTCTGCTCTTTAGCAGCATATGCTTCCATTTTAGAAAAACGATGCATAAACTTTTTATTTGTTCTTTCTAAAGCATTTTCTGCATCCACATTTAAAAATCTTGCATAATTAACCAAAGAGAATAACACATCGCCCATTTCATCTTCAATATCAGATATGTTTTTAGATTCAACAGCCAATTTTAATTCATCAATCTCCTCAGTAACTTTTTCCCAAACCTGACCCGCATTTTCCCATTCGAAACCGACTTGTTTTGATTTCTCTTGAATACGAATAGCTTTTACTAAAGCAGGTAAAGATTTTGGAACGCCTGATAAAACAGATTTCTTCCCTTCTTTAAGTTTTATTTTTTCCCAATTTTGTTTTACCTCTTCCTCGTTTTCCAACTTCACATCTCCATAAATGTGCGGATGTCGGGTTATTAATTTATCGCACACGCCATCAATTACAGATCCAATATTAAACTCATTTTTCTCATCCGCTATTTTAGCATAAAACACGAGATGTAACATCAAATCTCCCAACTCCTCTTTTATATTTTTCCAATCACTATCTGTAATCGCATCTACCAACTCATAGGTTTCTTCAATGGTTAATTGCCTCAAAGATTCAATAGTTTGTTTTTTATCCCAAGGACATTTCTCCCTTAGTTCATCCATGATTTCAACCAATCTTAGAAATTTATCTCCAATTAAATTATCCATTATTTAAAATTTAAAATTCAAATGTAAAAGTTCAAAAAAACAAGAATCAACGATTTTTTCTTTTTACTTTTTATAATAACAAAAACATTTTTCAAAAACTTATACGCTATTCAATTGCTTTCGTATTTTTGATAAAATTAAGGAAGTTCATCAATTAACACCTTTCATATTTAATTCACTTTTTTCAAACAACAAAAACTATGTTCAAGTTTACTTTCAGTTTAATGCTTTCTTTATTTATTACAAATCTAGTTTTTTCGCAATTTTATTTTAAAGATATCATCAACTGCAAAAAAACTGCTGAAGAAATGCGAATTTATAAAAATGCCAAAATAAAAAATATACGAGTAAATAGCTTTGAACCTGATGGAGAAATTAGCAAAGATTTTTTTTGTGAAAAAAAAATATCTAAAGATTTTAAGAAGTATAGTTTATATACAAAAAACAGACAAACGGGTAGATCTTTAATGATCTGCAATTTCGATGAAAAAGGCAGAATCATTCGTACATACGATAGTTCTGAAAATGTAGTTACAACTACAAAATTTGTGTACAACGATTTTGAGGAATTAGTTAGCAGTTCATCAACATCAATTTCTAAAGATGATGATTTTCACATAGAAATAACTGAATCACATATTTATCAATATAAAAACAATATACCGTCACAATTATTACGTATTAAAAATAGTAATGACACTACAATTATCATTTTTTCTACAGATGAAAAAAATAATTTAGCTATTGAAAAAAACACCAAAACAGGCGAAAAATATTATTACTATTATGATGATTCAAAACATTTAACTGATATTGTACACTTAAATGAATTTAAAAATTCGATGGTGCCGGATTATATATTTGAATACAACGATAATAATCAAATTGTGCAAATGAATACATCTGAAGACAATAACGGCAATTATTATATTTGGAAATACGATTACGAAAACGACTTAAAAAAATCAGAAAAAATATTTTCTAATAAAGGCGAAATGGCGGGAATGTTTGAGTATGAATATGAAAGAAGGTAGACTTAATCAAGTTGATGAAAAATAATATGCAGTTGTGTTTTATATTATATTTTTTGTAAAATATTTTTTCTTTAGAGAAAAGATTTTGGTTTACTTTTTTAGATAAAGCTTTAAAATTACTTATTGAAATACAATTCAATCATTTTTTTATCAGAATCGTAAATATCTTCATGAAATAAAATTTCGCCTTTAACAGCCTCGCAAGTTATATAATTAATAAAGAGCGGCACTTCATTTTTAACTGCAATACGCTTTCTTTTTTTAGCAGCAAGCCAATTATAAATAGAATCGCTTGTGTAAGTTAACGTATCTGAAATTTGATAACGACAGCTATCAAATTGAGCTACAAATTTTGCCAACAAATCAAAACGCTCAACACGAACACAACCATGACTTAACGCCCTTGAGCTGTTTTTAAACAAACTACGCATATTTGTATCATGCAAATAAACATCAAACGAATTTTTAAAATTAAATTTCATTACACCTAAAGCATTCCGCTCTCCACTAGATTGTTGAACACTAAAAGGTAAGCCCTTTGAATATTTTTGCCAATTTATGTTTGAGGGGTTAATACTATTTCCGTTATAATCAATAAGGTGTAAACCTTTACGAGCCAAATAACCACTATTCCTTTTAAGCCCTGGTAGTATTTCATTTCTTATTATTCCTCCTGGTACTGTCCAAGTTGGATATAAAACAATTTCGTTTATTTTACTTTTCAAAATTGGTGTTGGTGTATATGGTCTTCCACAAACAATATTTGATGTTAAAACAATACTATCGCTATTCCATGCATCTAATTTATATGCTGGCAAATTCACCCAAACAAATGCTTCAGGCAATGAATCTGATTCCAATTTATATCTATCCAACGACAACATTATTCGTTTTAGTTTAAACTTGTCCGTTAGATTTAGATGGCCTATAATTTGTCTGCCGATTTTGCCATCAACTTCCAAATGATTTGCTTGTTGATATTTAGAAACCAAAGCTGCCAAACCCAACGAGTCAATATGTTTTGATGTATCGAGTAATAAATAATTGGATTCAGAAAATCGTTTAATTAATTGCTTTACAAAAAAAGCTGAATCTAGTGGCTGACATTTATTGTAAGGATAATTTAAGTATGTAAATTGTTGCGTATCCATTTTGTTGACAAATTCATGCAACTCGTTTACTAAATCTGTATATGGCTTCCATTTTGGTTGCATGGATTTAAAAAATAAATTGACATTTTTTGAAACAAAATATTCGTCAATATTTGGTATAAAAAAATCGGTTTGCATTTTTGGATTTTCTTTCCATGATAAGCTATCTGGTAAAATTCTGCCTTGTTTTAGATCTTTGATTACATGGAAAAATGCATTGGTAAATAAAATGTCTGCTTTTGCAAAAAAATCAGCATTAGGATTTCTGAATTTATGATTATATGAAGAAACAATGCTTTTTAGACAATCAAATTGATAATCATTTTTATTCAGCCCAACATAAATAGCCGTATCTAAAAAATGTACAAAATCAATTGATTTTGGATGAAGCGAATCGGATTCAATCCAAATGGGATGAAAATCATTTTCTTTATATGCCGATTTTATTACTGAAAAGTACTCTAAATAAACATCATTATTTAAAATCACAAAACTACTAGAATCAGTTAAAATCTGTGATTTAATTGAACCCGACAATTCCTTCTGAAAGCCTGTCAAATTTGAATTTGAGGCTGATTTGTTTTTTTTGCTATCTATATTATCGCATCCCAAAAAAATAAATAAAATCAAAAACAGTTTGAAAAAAGGTATTGATTTTGAAAACATAGTGGGTTGAAAAACAATGAATAATAAGAATTCCAATATTAAATTACGATAATTTATCTTTATATAATAAAAAATAATAAAATTATTTTCTAGTATAATTTTTGAAAAAAACAATCAACAGTTGAATCACCAATAAACAAATCAATTGATTTTAAAAGTTTAATTTGCAAGCTACAATCCTAAATTAAAGCAAAATGACTTATTATATTATAGCTGGTGAAGCGAGTGGCGACTTGCATGGAAGTAATTTAATTAAATCATTAAGCAACATTGATGATAAAATTGAAGTGCGTGCTTGGGGAGGAGAATTGATGCAAGATGCTGGAGCGAAGATTGTAAAACATTATAGAGATTTGGCTTTCATGGGGTTTATCGAAGTTGTAAAAAACCTTGGAACAATTGTAAAAAATATCTCATTTTGTAAAACAGATATTCTTGAATTCAAACCCGATGTGTTGATTTTAATTGATTACCCTGGTTTTAATTTACGAATTGCAAAATGGGCAAAATCAAAAGGGATAAAAGTAGTTTATTACATTTCTCCACAAATTTGGGCATGGAAAGAAAATCGAATTAAAACCATCAAATCTAGTGTTGACAAGATGTTGGTGATACTTCCATTTGAATCAGCATTTTATAAAAAATGGAATTATAAGGTAGATTATGTTGGGCATCCTCTTGTTGAAGTGGTAGATAGTTTTATTCAAAACAAAAAAACACCAAGAAAAAATTGGGAATCACGATCAATAATTGGCATCCTACCTGGTAGTAGAAAGCAAGAAATAAAAATAAAGCTTCCCATTATGTTGGAAGTGGCCAAACAAATGCCCAACCTTCAATTTGTAGTAGCTAAGGCCCCAGGAATTGAGGATTCTTTTTATAATGATTTATTAAAAGATTTAAAAAATGTAAGTACTTTAAAAAATAAAACATATCAATTACTCTACGAAGCAAAAGCGGCTTTGGTTACCAGTGGAACGGCTACATTAGAAACTGCACTTTTTGGCGTACCTCAAATTATATGTTACAAAGGTAGTTCCGTTTCGTATGAAATTGCAAAACGTATTATCAAAATAAAATACATTGGGTTGGTCAATTTAATTATGGATAAACCAGTTGTTAAGGAGTTGATACAACATGATTTGACAACAGAAAACATCATGATTGAGTTAAATTCTATTTTAAATAACGAAACAAAGCAAAATCAGATTTTTGAAGATTATGCCACTTTAAAAAAACTTTTAGCTTCAGGTGGGGATGCTTCAAAAAATGCAGCAGAAATCATTTACGGCCTTTTTAAGTAATCAACTATTTTCTGAAAAATAATTTCACAAGAATCACAACAATAGCAAATAAAAATAGGAAAATAGACAGACGATTAATTCCGTGCATATACTTCATCCATTGTGTATTTTTAGCATTGGGATCTTTCTTTTTTAAAAACAAATACTCGGCCAATTGATTTTTTATGTTCATAAAATGTAATTTTTTAAAATAACAACGTTGAGATTAAATTGTTTTTGATTATTTTTTTTCAAAAAGCCACCATAGTGGATTTCTTGATTTTTTATATTTTAATTTAAATTTTTCGATGGCATTTTTTTTAAGGTGATTAATAGCTTCATCAACAGAATCGGTAAACAAGCAAAGCGATAAATCTTCTGTAGAAATGGTTCCTTTAGCTTTCATCAAATCAATATGTTCAATAAGCTCTTTGTGATATTCGACATCAAAAACAATAATTGGGAATTCTTTAAGCATGCGTGTTTGTATTAGTGTTAGTGCTTCAAAATACTCATCTAATGTGCCAAAACCGCCAGGCATAACAATAAAAGCATATGAATATTTTATGAGTAAAGTTTTGCGAACGAAAAAATACTTGATATTTACAAAAGCATCCAAGTAATCATTTTCTTTTTGTTCGAAAGGAAGCACAATATTACATCCAACACTTCTACCGCCTACATGCTTTGCGCCTTTATTTGCCGCCTCCATAATTCCGGGCCCACCACCAGTCATTACTGTAAATCCGAGTTTGGCTACTTGAGCAGAAAGCTCTTCTGTTTTTTTATAATATGGATGATTTTCATTAAATCTTGCTGAGCCGAAAATGGTTACACAAGGCCCTGCAAAATGTAGTTTTCTAAATCCTTTTATGAATTCAATAAATACTTTAAACGCAAAGAAAAATTCCTGACTTCTACTTTGAGGACCATCTAGAAATTGTATATCGTTTTTTTTCATGTTTGTAAATTTTGTTGAAGTATTTAAAAGTACGACGATAATTTTAAGAATTCAAGAAGATGAATTTTAACCCTTTGATTTAAAATCTGTGTATTCTTATCACATACCAAAATTTTAAAAATATAATTTTATCAATACTGTTCATACCAAATAAATTTATCCTGAACAATTTTTGCTTTTTCTTTTTTCAGGTAATTTAAAAATGCCAAAGATGCAGGTGCATGTTTTTTTCCTTTTAACCAAATCAATCGCCAAGTTGTTGTAATGGGTAGACCTTTTACAGGAATAATTTGTAATTCATGGTTGTGCAATTCATTTCTAATGCCAATTAACGGCATAATGGAATACCCTAATCCCGCCAATAATGCTTGTTTAACCGCTTCATTAGAAGTCAACTCCATTTTCTTTCCTATTTCAAGTCGATGGCTTTGAATAAATGACTCCATTTTTTGACGAGTACCAGAACCCTTTTCTCTAAAGATCAAAGGCAGCTCTTTAAAAATTTCTTTTGTTTTAATTTCTTTTTTAAATTTTGTTTTTGTACTTCCAACCAGATATAATTTATTTTGAAGCAGATCTAATTTCTCTACACTGAATGAGGTAGGTAAAATTGAAACCAATGCAAAATCAACTTCATTATTTTCCAAGCTTTCAATGACTTTGTTTTTATTGGTTACGTCCATTAATAGATCAATTCCGGAATTTTGTTTCAAAAAATCAGCCAAAAAATAAGGCATAACATATTTACCAGTGGAAACTACAGAAATTTTTAACCTTCCTGTAAGTTGGCCTTTGTACGAAAACAATTTATGATTAATGGCATGTACTTGATTGATTATATTTTCTGCTGCTTCTGCAATTTCTTTTCCAAAATCAGTAATATATATTTTTCTGCCAACAATTTCAGTCAATGGTATTTCAAACTGATCCTGAAAATTTTTGAGTTGAATTGATACGGCAGGCTGAGTTAAATGAAGCTCCTCTGCTGCTTTTGTAACACTTTGTAATTGTACGATTTTTAAAAATATCTGTAATTGATTGAGCGTGTAGTTCATAAAATATTTTTATGTTTTTTATTACAAAGATAAATGTTTATTTATTATTTTATATGCTGAAATTTGTAGTATAAATGATTAAAAATGACAACGTCAATATTACTTTTCTACCAATTATTAAAATTAGATAATTTAAAAATGTTAATAAAAACAATTTACAGCATGGTTTTAATCGGCATATTTCTTAATTTATTCTTGGGCAGAATGCAATCATTATTGCCAAGAACTTATTCGGAGGATAGATTTTTATTTCAGCAATTATATCTTTAAAATCTAGTTCAAAAAATTAAAAAATCGATTGATCTAAATATGTAAAAAAACTAAAAATAATCTTTTAATAAAATCCTCATTTCAGACATAAAAATCAATAACCATTATGTTTAAAGGAAGAAAAATTATAATCGCCACCAAACATAAAAAAGAAAAAGTCATTTCTCCATTGCTTGAAAAAAAATTAGGCGTAAAATGTATCATTCCTACTGGTTTTGATTCTGATCAATTTGGAACTTTTACTGGAGAAATTGAGCGAAAATATGACCCAGTTAAAACGGCTAGAAACAAGTGTCTGGAAGCAATGAAATTATATAATTATAATTTGGGCATTGCAAGCGAAGGTTCATTTGGTCCACACCCATCTTTGTACCTTATTCCTGCTGATGATGAAATACTCATTTTTATCGACAAAATAAATGAATTAGAAATTATTGTTCGAGAAATAAGTAACGAAACTAATTTCAAGGAAGAAATTATCACCAACGAAGTTCAATTAAAAGACTTTGCTAATAAAGTCAAATTTCCATCACATGCCATCATTGCCAAAAAATCTAAAAATAATTTTTCAAAAATCGAAAAAGGAATTCATTCATGGGATAGACTAATGAAAGTGTATGATTATTACATCAATAAATTTAAATCTGTTTATCTAGAGACAGATATGCGTGCCTTATATAATCCAACTCGAATGAAGGTTATTGAAAAAGCAACCCTTAAATTGGTTGAAAAAATAAATACATATTGTCCGAAATGCCAAACTCCTGGATTCGGTATTGTTGATTTCAAAAATGGACTACCTTGTGAATCATGTAAATACCCTACCAACAGTACATTAAGCTATATATACATATGCCAAAAATGTTCTTATCTTAAAGAACAAAAATATCCTAATGGAAAAACATCAGAAGACCCAATGTATTGCAACAGATGCAATCCTTAAATAAAAAAGCATGATAACAAAAAATATAAATATTGCTATTGATACTTTAAATAATAATGACGTTGTTGCTATCCCTACAGAAACTGTTTATGGTTTGGCAGGAAATGCATTCAGTGAATCTGCGTTAAATAAAATATTTGCAGTAAAAAAAAGACCTCTTTTTAATCCATTAATTGTTCACATCAAATCAATTGAACAATTAGAAAGCATAGCAATTGAAATTCCTGAAAATGCCATTAAACTAGCAAAGTATTTTTGGCCTGGCCCATTAACTTTAATTTTAAAAAAGAATTCTGCAGTATCCAATTTAGTAACAGCAGGAAAGCCTACAGTTGCTGTTAGAGTACCTAATCATCCTTTAACTTTATCACTATTAGATTCTCTTCAATTTCCATTAGCGGCACCAAGTGCAAACCCCTTTGGCTCAATCAGTCCAACATCTGCCAAACATGATTTAAATTATTTTGAAAAAACAATAGATGTTATTTTAGATGGCGGTGATTGTGAAAACGGTGTTGAATCAACCATCATTGGATTTGAAGATAATGAGCCAATTCTTTACAGGCATGGTTCTATTTCAATTGAGGAAATTGAATTAAAAATAGGCAAAGTGAAAATACATACAAACAATAATAGCAATCCTAATGCTCCTGGCATGCTTTCGCGACATTATTCACCTTCCACTTCAATATATCTCACAAATAATGTAACTGAAATAATTAATTCTTTTTACGAAAAAAAAATAGGTTTGTTAATGTTTAAAAACAAAGTGATAGCAGATGAAATTATCCATCAAGAAATACTTTCAGAAAATGGTGATATGAAAGTTGCTGCTCAAAATTTATATGCCGCATTGCACCGATTAGACAATTGCAATTTGGATGTCATAATTGCTGAAAAATTTCCTGACAAAGGATTAGGAAAGACAATTAATGATCGACTTGAAAGAGCAGCTAAAAAATCATAACT
>CANFUJ010000064.1 GCA_947450165.1 Chitinophagaceae bacterium | reverse complement strand
TTCAATTCTGCGCTTCTTCGTGTCCCAAAAAAAAGGCCGTGATATAAAAATACCACGACCTATATTCACAAAGTAAGAAATTAACTATTTTACTTCCTCAAACTCTGCATCCGTTACATTTTCGGATCCGTTGTTATTTGATTGAGTTGATTGACCATCAGCGCCGTCTGCTTGAGGACCCGCTTCTTGAGTTGCTTTATACATCTCTTCGCTAGCTGCTGTCCAAACGGTGTTCAATTCTGTAGTTGCTGCATCTATTGCGTTTAAATCTTGAGATTTGTGTGCTTCTTTTAATTTTTCAAGTGCAGCTTCAATTGGTGCTTTTTTATCCGCAGAAATTTTATCACCGTATTCTTTCAATTGTTTTTCCGATTGGAAAATTAAGCTGTCCGCTTGATTGATTTTGTCTACTTTCTCTCTTTCTGCTTTATCAGATTCTTCATTGGCTTTAGCTTCGTTTTTCATTTTTTCGATTTCTTCAGGCGTCAAACCAGAACCTGCTTCAATACGAATTTTTTGTTCTTTTCCAGTTCCTTTATCTTTTGCACTTACGTGTAAGATTCCGTTTGCGTCAATATCAAAAGTAACTTCTACTTGAGGCACACCACGTGGAGCTGGAGGAATTCCATCTAAATTGAACATGCCTAAACTTTTATTTTGGTTGGCCATCGGACGCTCACCTTGCAATACATGAATTTGAACGCCTGGTTGATTATCGCTGGCAGTACTAAAAGTCTCTGATTTTTTTGTTGGAATAGTGGTGTTGCTGTCAATCAATCTAGTCATAACACCACCCATTGTTTCGATACCTAAGCTCAAAGGCGTAACATCCAAAAGCAATACATCCTTAATTTCTCCTGTTAAAACGCCACCTTGAATTGCTGCTCCAATTGCTACTACTTCATCAGGGTTTACACCTTTATTTGGTTTTTTACCGAAGAATTTCTCTACAATTTCTTGTACTTTAGGAATACGGCTACTACCACCAACTAATATAATTTCATCAATTTGAGAAGTGCTCATGTTGGCATCTTTCAATGCAATTTCGCAAGGACGTAAACAACGTGTAAATAAATCATCAGCTAAAGATTCAAATTTAGCACGGGTTAATTTTTTTACAAGATGCTTAGGAACGCCATCAACAGCAGTAACATAAGGCAAATTGATTTCAGTTTCTGTAGATGAAGACAATTCAACTTTAGCTTTTTCAGAAGCTTCTTTCAAACGTTGTAATGCCATTGGATCTTTACGTAAGTCGATTGCTTCTTCGGCTTTAAACTCATCAGCCAACCAATCCATGATTACTTTATCGAAATCATCTCCACCAAGATGCGTATCACCATTTGTAGATTTCACTTCAAAAACACCTCCGCCCAATTCAAGGACAGAGATATCGAAAGTTCCACCACCTAAATCGAAAACCGCGATATTTTGATCTTTCCCTTTTTTATCTAAACCATAAGCCAATGCTGCGGCAGTTGGTTCATTTACGATTCTTTTTACATTTAAACCCGCGATTTCACCTGCTTCTTTTGTTGCCTGACGTTGTGCATCGTTGAAATAAGCAGGAACGGTGATAACCGCCTCAGTAACTTCCTGACCTAAATAATCTTCAGCCGTTTTTTTCATTTTTTGCAAAACCATTGCACTGATTTCTTGAGGTGTGTACATTCTACCATCAATATCAATACGAACGGTGTTGTTATCTCCTTTTACTACTTTATAACTCCAATGTGAACTTTCTTCAGCAACCTCGTTATACTGACGACCCATGAAACGCTTAACGCTGGATATCGTGTTTTGAGGATTGGTGATGGCTTGTCTTTTTGCAGGATCTCCTACTTTACGTTCACCACTTTTTAAAAATGCAACAACTGAAGGGGTTGTTCTTCTGCCTTCATCATTTGCAATTACAACAGGTTCATTACCTTCCATAACCGACACGCAACTATTCGTTGTTCCTAAGTCGATTCCAATTATCTTTCCCATAATTTTTTGATTTTAATTGTTCATCGAAACACTTTCAATCATTATGCCAACCAATTTTTTATGAAATAATGTCAGTTAAACGTTTGGGTCTTTTAAAACTTTCTTTAAAGCTATTTGAAAAAATAAATATTACTATTATATTGATTTTTAATTATTTACAAAAATCTATTAAAATTAAATACAATTAAAAAATGAATTACAATACCTACATTTTTATTAAAATAGATACCCAAAAATATACTGACAAAAATGAATAATGTGCCAATTTTCAAATGCAATGTTGACTCAATTTGTAGAAAGAGCACTAAATTAATTAACCTTCCATGCTTAAGCATGTTTATAGAAGAGACTGGGGCTTGAACTTCAGGTTCTTAGTAATTGACAAACAATGACTCAACTCCCTTCGAACAATAATAAAATTATTTAGCTAAAAAAATAAATAATTAAAAATATTTTTTATTCAAGATGCTATTTATCAATAAGTTAAAAAATCTACTTAATTTTAAAAGTAAAGTATTTTTGACTAAAGTAACTTACGGCTATTACCACAAATGTGGTTAAGAGTTGACTAACGAAAGGATCCCATTGAAATTTTTCAACCAAGCATTTTAGCAGAAAATAATTTAGCAAAAGGTTAAAAGCAAAAGACAGGAAATATCTAAACAACTGAATACGGCCTTTTAAATTAGAAGAGGTAAATACAACGTATTTATTGAGTAGAAACCCAAGTGAAAAAGAGTATGAACTTGAAACAAACAATGCAAGGGTATACGACTCGAATGAATAGAAAACGAGATTTACCACCATCCTGCTAAATACATAGTGGTAACAGACATACCAAACCAATAATCCTGACAATGTATTTATCCCCCCACAAGTTGCATACCTATAGGTTTCAATAGGCATAAATCTTTTAAAAATGGGATAAAAGAAATCCAGAAAATGGTTGATGCTGTTTCTCATGCGCCAATTATAACTTAATTATTTTTCATAATCACCAGAAACACAACTGGATTTTAAGAAAAATGAAGTTGTTTTCTTCCTATTTAATAACATACCTAAGCCCTATACCCAAAAAATTGCTTTTAAAATTTTCATTACCTTGATCAAAATCAAATGAAGGTTGCCAATCAATAGAAAGATTAATGGGTGCGTTTTTTATTTTCCAGTCAATTCCGATTACCCCGTCAAAACCCAAATAATAGCTTCCATCGTAAGCCCTGGATCCTTCTTCAAATTGAATATGCGCACCTGGTCCAATATACCAACAAAGACCATCAAGACCTTCAATTCTGTTTTCAAACTCGTACAATCCCACCGCCCTAACCCCCTTCCAATTGTATATCAAACCTTCAAACTTATTCTTTGAAAACAAGGTATGTTTTATAGAAATTGAACCTGGAATAAATTTTATGCCAATAGCTGTATTGTACCGCGCTTCATTATAATATTTTCGTTGAGCAAAAGTATTTAAAGAGATAAAAATCAATACGATATAAAAGAATATGAATTTATACTTCATGATTATTTTTTAAAATTAACTACTGATTTTAAATTAATTATACAGAACTGATATAAGCCGTTTACTTTAACTGCCATACAATTCTAACCTTTGCGCTTTCACCCTTTCATCTGCCAAATACTCATCGTAAGTCATCAACTTATCAATCATGCCATTTGGCGTAATTTCAATTATACGATTTGCCACAGATTGCATAAACTGATGATCATGGGTTGTTAGTAACACTACTCCAGGAAAAGTTGTCATGCTATCATTGAACGCAATAATACTCTCCAAATCCAAATGGTTGGTGGGTTCATCCAAAATTAACACGTTGGGATTTTGCAACATCATTTTGCTGAGCATGCAACGAACCTTTTCTCCCCCACTCAATACATTGGTCTTCTTCATGATTTCATCACCACTAAACAACATTTTACCCAAAAATCCCCTTAAGAAATCTTCATCTACATCTTTTACGGTTGGTGGCACATATTGACGCAACCAATCCATTAGGTTGTCGCTATTGCCTTCAAAAAATTCTTTGTTATCATTTGGTAAGTATGCTGGTGTAATCGTTGTCCCCCATTCATACAAACCCGTATCAGCAGCAATTTTCCCATTGATTACTTCAAAAAAAGTAGTAAGTGCCAATGGATCGCGACTTAAAAAAGCTATTTTTTGATTTTTCTGAATATCAAAATTAAGCTTTGAGAACAATGGCTTGCCATCTATCGACTTTGATAGGTTTTCAACTTTTAATATTTCATTACCTACTTCGCGATCTTGCTTGAAAATGATACCTGGATATTTCCTGTTTGATGGTTGAATATCTTCAATAACCAACTTTTCCAATGCTTTTTTACGACTGGTAGCTTGTTTACTTTTTGACGCATTTGCACTGAAACGGGCGATAAAGTCCAGTAAATCCTTTCTTTTATCTTCCATTTTTTTATTCTTGTCACTTTGTTGACGTGCTGCCAACTGTGAACTTTCGTACCAGAAAGAATAGTTGCCTGTATAAACTTTAATTTTACTTCTATCCACATCGGCTACGTGTGTACAAACTGAATCTAAGAAATGTCGATCATGGCTCACCACCAAAACGATATTTTGATAATCTGCCAAAAAGTTTTCTAACCAAGCAATGGTTTCCACATCAAGGTTATTCGTAGGCTCATCAAGCAATAAAATATCTGGATTACCGAATAAAGCCTGAGCAAGCAAAACCCTTACTTTCAAATTCGCACTGATGTCTTTCATTTGTTGAAAATGAAGGGAATCTTCAACCCCCAATTCGCTTAATAAGGTTGCGGCATCACTTTCTGCCGTGTATCCGCCCATTTCTCCGAATTCATTTTCCAATTCGCCTGCACGCATACCATCCGCTTCACTAAAATCTTCTTTTGAATAAATGGCATCGCGCTCATGCATGATTTTCCACAATTTGCTATGTCCCATCAGTACGGTATTCAAGACCGTATACTCATCAAAAGCAAACTGGTTTTGGTTTAACACCGCCATACGTTCGCCAGGCGTTATATCAATTGTGCCTTTATTGGGTTCAATTTCACCGCTTATGATTTTCATAAAGGTAGATTTCCCAGCACCGTTTGCTCCGATAATACCGTAGCAATTTCCTTTGGTAAAATTTATATTTACCTCGTCGAACAGAATCCGCTTGCCATATGCAAGGGTTATATTATTTGCACTTATCATAAAATTTAAAAAGTGCGCAAAGATAAGGTGTTATTCTATAAATTTTTATTATTAATTCGAATTGAAAGTTAGAATTTTGCGACACTAATTTTAAAGACATTTTTAAACGACCCAGTAACATAATGAATGACGCATCAGAGATATTATTTCAAGAATCGGAAGAACTTTACGAACAACATTCCATAATAATTGACAAAGGTCAGGAGCCCCTTCGTATTGATAAATTTTTAATGGCAAGAATTGAAGGTGCTACCAGAAATAAAATCCAACAATCCATTGAGAACGAGCATGTACTCGTAAATGACAAGCCCGTAAAAAACAATTATAAAGTAAAAGGAGGCGATAAAGTTGTTGTATATGATACCGAAAGCCAAGAGTCTTCCGAGATTATTCCACAGGATATCCCTTTAAATATTGTTTATGAAGATGAAGATTTGTTCATTTTAAATAAAGCTGTTGGCATGGTTGCGCATCCTGGAAGCGGAAACCCTGATCAAACTTTATTGAATGCAGCATTGTTTCATATGCAAAAACAGCAACCTGATTTAAATGACAAAACACTGCCTCGTTATGGTTTGGTACATCGAATAGACAAAAACACAAGTGGGCTGATGGTGATGGCCAAAACGTCTAAATCGATGACCGACTTAGCCAAACAATTTTTCAATCATACGGTTCATAGAAGATATGTGGCTTTGGTTTGGGGTAATTTTGAAGAAGATGAAGGTACAATTGTAGCGCATGTGGGCAGACATCAACGTTTTAGAAAATTATTTACAGCTTACCCAGATGGCGATTACGGAAAAGATGCCATTACCCATTACAAAGTACTTGAGCGATTTAACTATGTTACTTTGGTGGAATGCAGACTCGAAACCGGACGTACACATCAGATTCGTGTGCACATGCAATACATAGGTCATCCATTATTCAATGATGATTTTTATGGTGGCGATAGAATTGTAAAAGGAACCGTATATACCAAATACAAACAATTTGTAGATAATTGTTTTAAAATTTGTAACAGACAAGCGCTGCATGCGAAAGAGCTTGGATTTGTACATCCAACGACTCAAAAGCAAATCATTTTCGATAGTGAGCTGCCAAATGATATGCAGGAATTGATTGAAAAATGGAGGAAATATAGTCAGTTTAAAAACGAAGAATAAACGGAATTGCTATTTTCTTTTCAGTTAATAACAGTTTCATATCAGGACTTTCCTATTTTCCAAAAACTTTTTTAAGCAAATCTGTAACTTGAGCAGCTGGGTCTTTTCTAATTTTTTGTTCTTCCTCTCCTATTGAAAAGAACAATCCGTCAATGGTTTTTTCTGTAACAAAACTAGCTAAATCAGGATTGATTTTCTTTACAGAAAATCGATTGTATTCTTTGAATACATCGCTCCAATATTTGGTTGCATTTACTTTTTTAAGTGCTATTTCAACTATTGGTTTAATTTTTTGAGTCAGTTGTATTGTTGTAGTAGATTTCAAATAACGCGTTGCGGCAATGCTATCACCTTTAAGTATTTTCATGCCATCGTTTATCGTCATATTTTTTATGGCTTCGAAGAAAATATCTTTTACATCTGCAGTAGCGGACTCTGCAGCACGATTCATCGTTAGAATGGCATCATCCACTAGTTTCCCAGCGCCAACTTTTCGGAGCGAAGATTCTACTTTTACTGCTTCTGGAGGCATTAATATTTTAATCGCATCCTTTTTAAAAAAGCCATCAGTAACACTGAGTTTTTTCACGCTACTATCTGCGCCTATGGAAAGCGCTTCTTTGAGTCCTTTAACCACATCATCCAAGCTTGGTTGATTCCCGACCCAAATTGCTTCGGTTGTTTTTTGAACTACGGATTTTACTTTAATTGGAGCTTGACCGATTTTTATTTTTTGGGCATCTGCTAGAATTGTTGAAATTGAAAACACTAATAAAAGGAATAGCTTATTCATTTGAAGAATTTTCAACGAAGTTAGGTCGGAGAATGTTAGCGTAGTGATAAAAAAGCAAATAGATCTTTTTAAAAACTATGGCTTGATTAACTTAACAATTTTTCTATCTTTTCCAGAAATGATTGATACAAAATAAACGCCTGAATTTAAATGACTGATGTTTATTTTTTCTGATGAGCTTAGGTTTGATTTTTTAAATTGTAAAACCCCAGCAGCGCTATATATTTTTAACGACTGTCCTTTTAAATCAAACCCATTTAATCCTTCAACATTTAATTCGTTAGTTGCTGGATTTGGATAAATTTTAAAACTTGGCGCAATTGTTTTTACGATAACACTTGTATCATCTGGCAAAGGAGCCGCTGTTGCCATTGAGCTATCACAAGCAAACGAATTCATAAAAGAATTTCTAGGACCATTTAAAGCAAACTGACCACGCATTTTTATTTTTTGCCCATGAGTAAACATATTCATACAAGCGTCGTTAGTATAATCCATGAAGTTCATAAACATATCACCATTTGCGTCGATTGAGCAACTACTTACAGAAGGAAAACTTGGGCAATTATTGTTGTAACCAGATTGTTGAGGTGTATCGTTAATGCCATCATTTCCACATTCATTATCGCCCCAAATATGAAGCAATCCCAACCAATGTGCAATTTCGTGTGTTGCTGTTCTGCCTTTGTTGAAATTTGGCATCAATGTTCCTATTCTACCAAAAGCATTGTATTGAATAACAACACCATCTCTATCCGCTTGTCCGCCTGGTTGCGAAGCATAACCAATGGCATTAGTTCCCAAATTACAAATCCAAATATTTAAATATTTTTTTGAGTCCCATGCGTTATCCCCTCCAGCTGCATTGTATTTCATGCCATCATTTATATCAAAAACTCTTGTTGAGGTATATTTTCTTATGATTCCTTTTGCAGAGTAACCTTCTGGATTAATTTGAGCAAGGCAAAACATGATTCTTGCATCTGCAGCATGCGCTTTAAATGCTTCGGGTGTATTATTCGCATCCGCATTCATCCTTCTAAAATCTTCATTAAGCACATCAATTTGAGATCGAATTTGAGCATCGCTGATGTTTTGAGCATTATTGTTATACAATACGTGTACAACTACAGGAATCGTTAATATTTCATCTTCAATAGTATCTCTATTGAATGAAGTATTGTTTTGTTGAATCATAAATTGATTTTCAAAACGAGCCGCATACAAAGCTGTTCCACAATTTCTCTGAGCAAAAGAAAAAACACTTGTTATTAAAAACGTAAATAAAAATATAAGTCTCATGGACGATTATTGTAAAATGATTAATGGAAAATCATTTTTCAATATGATACGGGAATCGGCTTTAAGGAAGGATTTGAATTTGAAATCAGTTTGGCTCAAAAGAAGATGATTGGAATTTGAGTAACATTTAAGTTTTGGAAGAAAAATAAATATTATCTCAACGAATAACATAAAAGTAAGTCGTTAAAATTTAAAATGCAAGTCTTTTTGAAAGTAATTTTTTAAAAAGGATAAAAAACTAAACTTACATTTGTTTTACAAAAAATTAAAACCCTTTAATAATCAAAAACATCACTTAAAAATGAGATTATTTTATTTTTTTACTATACTTACCTTAATGAATTCTTGTAATGGCAATGAAACGCCTGATCATGATTCCTCTATTGAAACACCTCATGTTAGTATAAATGAGCCTAAAACAATCACTTACCAAGTTGTCAATCAGTTTCCACACGATACATCAGCATACACACAAGGTTTGGAAATACACAATGGAAAATTATATGAGAGTACAGGGGATTACGAAAATTCCTCATTACGAATAACTGATGCAAAATCAGGAAAAGTGTTAAAGAAACATATAATGGGAACATCTGAATTATTTGGCGAAGGCATAACCATATTTAAAAATAAAATTTACCAGCTTACCTGGGAAAGCAATATTGCTTACGTTTATGACATCTCAAATATTGAAAAGCCAATCAATACATTTAAATGGCCTTTCGAAGGATGGGGAATCACACATGACACTGCTGGATTAATCATTAGTGATGGCACAGCAAATCTATATTTTGTAGATCCTAATACCTTTAAAGTAAAAAGCACCATTGCTGTTAAAGACAATCATGGACCAGTTGAATATTTAAACGAATTAGAGTATGTAAATGGGTATGTATATGCAAATGTTTATCAAAGCAATAATATCGTAAAAATAAATCCCGAAACCGGCATTGTTGAAGGAATGATTACATTCAATGGATTGATGGAGCAATCGGATTACATTCCAAATAGAACCGATGTATTGAATGGAATTGCTTACGACTCAATTAGTAAAAACTTTTTGATTACGGGGAAGCGTTGGCCAAAAATGTTTGAAATTAAGTTTAATTTGTTTTAAGCATTTTTGAAAACTAATATTTTTTAAGCAACCCTACAATATTATTGGCTTCCATCTTACTCATAATATTTTTGCGGTGTGTTTTTACGGTAAACTCACTAATAAATAGTTTTTGCGCAATTTGTTTATTTGTAAACCCTTCTTTCAAATACGCCAAAATCTCTAGTTCTCTTGTACTTAATTTTGTTTTTTTGGTAAAAGTGTCATTAGCGTGATGACTATCTAATCCAATATTAGGATCCCAATATTTTTTATTTGTTGAAATTGCGTTTAATGCATTTATCAAAAATTCTGTACCTGAATTTTTTAAAACATATCCATCAATATCTTTTTGCACAACTACGATATTTATATCAGATGGCAGATACATACTCAATACCAATATTTTTATTGTTGGCAAAGCCATTTTTATTTCAGGAATAAGATCGAAGCTATTATATCCGGAAAGGTTGATATCTAAAATAAGGATACTTGGCTTTCGTGATTTTAAATTGGGAATTATTTCTAGTGGAAATTCTGTGGCACCAACAACAACATACTGATTATGCGCTTCCAACACATTGGTTACTCCTTTCGAATAAAAAGGATGATCCTCTGCAATAAAGATTTTGATTGGACTTTTCATTGGTTTAAATATTATTTCATCAATTTATTTTTAATTACGAGCTATTCAAAAACAATGAATTTAATCCTACCTCAAATTGTTTAAAAACTATTGTGTGGATTAATTTCAATAGAAATTGTGCACCCTTTTTTGGGAGTGCTGTGTATAGCTAGGTTTCCTTTTGCTAAATTGACCATTTTTTTTATCTGTAAAAATCCAAGCCCATCTTTTACTTCATTTTCAACAAACCCAACTCCATTATCTTCCACAAATAATGAAATGATATCTTTTTCAAGAATTATCTGAATGATCCCTTCTGACGCATTTGCATGCTTGATCATATTTTGTATCAATTCTTGAACGATGTTATATATCATCAATTCATATTGAAAAGACAACGTATTCATCGAGCCCAATGATTCAAATTGAATTTGAATTTTATTGGCATTATTTACTGATTTTACTAAATCATAAATACTTTTAATGATGCCATTTTTTTGCAATAGCAATGGCGATAATTGATGTGAAAAAGACCTTATTTCATCTGCAACTTTACTAACTTCCAAAGTCAACGTTTTCAATTTTTCGTTTTGACTAGATATATCATTAGCATCATAAATATGTTCCAAATTTAATCGAATGGCTGAAATTCTAGCTCCAACAGAATCATGGAGAATATTGCTTAACCGTTGCATTTCTTGTTCATTATATTTTATAATTGATGTAAACAAATGTTGTTGCATTTCACTTTTTTCATTTGCTAAAAACTCTGCTTCTTTTCTATACATATTAAAGCGATAAGCAATAGCGAACGTCATTAATACAATTTCAGCACTTAATCCAATATTGATAACATTATCAGTAAAAATATTGTCTCCAAAAATCCTTCTTTCATGCATTATAAAAATAGCAACCATTAATGCAAAAAAGCCCATAGATGCTGTAGTAAAATTTGCAAACTGAATTTTCTTTATTGAAAAAATTATTGACTCAACCAATAATACAACAATGATAAATGGCGAAATAAACCCATAAAATCCTATCCAAAATTGTTGACTTTTAAAATCGCCCGAAATAGAGTTATACATTCCAATTACAAAACTCAACATAAACAAGATGAGTAGAAAATTGTTTAATAAAATTAAAGCGGGTTTATGCTTTGATAAATGTAGAAATCTGTTGAAAAAAAATGTAAATGGTATAATACTAAATGAAAATATTCCTATCCTTAAAATGTCATTGTATTTTGGATAATTTGGATAAATAAATTGAAAAAGCAAACCCATGTCCATAAAGAAGTAAATCAATATGAAAAACAAATAAATGCTATACCAAGTATACACCGATTTTTTAGCAATTACAGCCAAATAAAAATTATAAAAAAACAAAATCGAAACCAAACCAAGTAAGAACCCTTTTAGTAGATTAATAAGTTGAACATGACTTGCAAATTCGCTTTCGGAATAAAAACAAAGTGGTATTGATTTAGAAGTGTGTCTTTTATCTACAGCTACAATAACATCATACTCGTTTAACTGATTTTCTTTTAGTGGAAATACAAGATTTGCGTATGCAATTGGTCTTGAGAAAAAAGGCATATGATCACCTGTCTTTTTAAAACTTTTAACGACCACTTCATTTTTCACAACCCATACTTGTATAAAATTGATGAGTGGATCTTTAATTTCTAATAAATCAATTGGATTTTTGAAATCAGATTTTACTGGAATTTTAAACCAAATGGTCTGTTCTTTATTTTCAAGTTTTACATTATGTTTTAAATATGAATTCCATTTTTGATTCAACACGTTTTTTAAAGCTGAATCAGAAATATTAATCCCGTTTTGGACATTGTATTTAATGTTTGATGCATTATAATCAAACTCCTTATTGTTCTTGAATACTACAATTTGCCCTTTAGTTAAAAGTGGCAATAAAAAACTTAAAAAAAATATGTATGATGTTAAACGCACTCAGTAAAAATAAATTAAATCGAGTGTTTTAATGTAATTATTGGAAAAATACACCTTTTGGAGTATGCCAATTAGATTTTAAAAGCTTGATTTCAATAATAGCAAACAGAAATTGATTTTCTTTTATGATTTGAAAAAGGGAGAAAACATCTTGTAATCTTTTGATCATCCGTTTATACTGCGAAACTTGTTCCACAACCGCAAGTGCTGCTGGCATTGGGATTTTTGAATGTAAATCCGCGTGAGTTTAATCCGCCCTCCCAATCTACTTCCATGCCCATTAAATAAATACCATGCGATTTATCCATGATAAAAGACATTTCTGGTAAATCATA
>CANFUJ010000063.1 GCA_947450165.1 Chitinophagaceae bacterium | reverse complement strand
ACTGCGTAGCTGTTCCTTTACTTTTTGCTTGGCCAGTTCGTAATCGAATGGCGGAGGAGTTTTCTTTTCCATTTTCTGTGTTTTAAAGTTAAATAATTTAACTCTTGACACAGTTTATTTTACACTCTCGGATATTTTATTATTTCAACAATTTATCTAAATATGAGGTATTGATATTTTGAACTAATATTTATTTCGAAATAATCTGCCAACTTCTCAAACATCCTTCTAAGGGTTGAATATTTTCAACCCCTACTTAAACCTACATAACCTCACAAACCTCTTAAACCTCCAAAACCTCTTCTCCCTCCCCTCCTAAACAAACTTCACTCTAACTAAACAAACATCAGCGTTTTTTCAATTCGTTTTTTAGAATCAAATCTACTTTGTGCCTCTAAAAAAAACATTATGAAAAAACATTTCTTTCTTTCTTTTTTGTCAGTAATGACATGCATTTCAGGACTAATGGCGCAAAACCTTTCAACGAGAAATTGCGGCACTATGGAACATTTAAAAAACCAACAATTACTCGATCCAACATTGAAATCTAAAATGGATTCGATTGAAGTACAAACGGCAAATTATGCTAGGCATGCTTTTGGAAATAAAACCTCCGCTGCCGTAGTAACCATCCCCGTTGTGTTTCATGTGGTTTATGCCACAACAGCAGAAAACATTACAGATGCTAAATGTATCGAACAACTTAATCAGCTCAACCTTGATTTTGCAAAACTAAACAGAGATACCAATTTAATTCCTGCTGTTTTTAGAAATTTCGCTGCCGATACAAAAATTCAATTCTGTTTGGCTCAGCGAGACCCAAATGGCGCTGCCACAACTGGAATCATTCATAAAGCAACTACCATTACATCGTTTACTTCTGATGATAAAGTGAAATATGTCAGTTCAGGTGGCGACAATGCTTGGCCAGCGAATAATTATTTAAATATTTGGTCTTGTAATTTAGGGGGTGGATTATTGGGTTATGCTCAATTTCCAGGCGGTGCAAATGCAACAGATGGTGTTGTATTACTTTATTCTTCTGTTGGCAGTATGAATTCACCAGGCTCTGCCACGCCCTATGATTTGGGACGAACAGCCACACATGAAGTTGGTCATTGGCTGAACCTTCGACATATTTGGGGTGATGCCAATTGCGGAGATGATTTTGTTAATGACACACCCACACAACAAACCTCTAATTCCGGTTGTCCTGCTTTTCCGCATATCACTTGTAGTAATGGAACTAACGGGGATATGTACATGAATTACATGGATTACACCAATGATGCGTGTATGAATATGTTTACCGTAGGACAAACTACCCGAATGAATGCATTATTTGCAACGGGCGGAATTCGTGCAAGCTTATCCACATCATTGGGATGTACGCCTATAACATCAGTATGTAGTATAGCAACTGGTTTATTTGCAGCATCTTATTCTTCAACGACTGCTTCATTGGGTTGGACTGCATCAACTGGTGCAGTAAGTTATAACATTCAATATAGAAAAACAGGAACCACCAATTGGACCATTACTTCCAGCACAACCAACAATATCGTTTTGTCTGGATTATTGCCATCAAGCATATACGAATATCAAGTTCAAACAGAATGTGTATCTGGGTTAAGCGTTTACACAGCTTCAACAAACTTTGCCACAATTGCATCAACAGTATGCACCGATGTTTATGAACCAAACAATACATCAGGAACATCAAAAACAATCCCCATCAATAACTCAATTTCGGGTTTGATAAATACGGCAGCAGATGCGGATTGGTATGATTTTAGAACAACAGCCCAGAATACAAATGTGAAAATAAACCTTACAAACTTGGCTGCGGATTATGACGTCGTATTATACGATTCGCTTTTAAATGTAATAGGAGTATCTTCAAATGCATCCACCACTGCAGAACAAATCATTGCAAACACCACTGTAGCGCGAAAGTATTTTGTAAAAGTAAATGGATATAATTATGTGAATTTGGCAACGTATAGTTTTTCTAGTGGAACGGCATCTGCGATAACACCAACGGCAAAAATTAGCATTTCACCAATAACAATAGGCAACAACAATGGAACAACCACACTAATAACAAATGCTTCCGCTTCAACAACATATACAGGTGCTTCAGGAACGTATAATGCAGGAGCAGCAGCACGTGTAGGAACTTTAAATACAGCTACATCAGGCAGCGCGTATTTTCAATTTACCATTACACCAAATGCTGGAAATGCGGTTTCGGTTACGGGGATAAATTTTGGTTCAAGATCTACAAGCACTGGACCATTGGCTTATACCATAAGAAGTAGCATTGATAATTATGCAACAAATATCGCAACAGGCACCTTAACCAATACTTCAGCTTGGGCTTTAAAATTGAATAGTGTGAATATTTCAGCAGCTCTTGGAACTGCCATTACTTTCCGAATTTATGGATACAATGGAACAGGTTCAAACATTGCCAATACTGCAAATTGGAGGATTGATGACATAGCTGTTTTAGGTAGCTCAAATGGATTTAATGCAACGAGTTGTTATAATCTAAATATTAGTACAGGAGCTACCAATTTCAAACCCAATCAAAGCAACAACAATTCAAGCATTTCGATTTTCCCAAATCCTGTACATCAAATATTAAATGTTGACTTTTCATCTAATCAAGCAAGTGCTTTACAAATAAAGGTTTTAGACCAATTGGGGAGAATAGTAATTTTTAAAAATACAAATGCTGTACAAGGGAAAAATATAATTCCAATAAATGTTAGTCGTTTACAAAAAGGGATTTATTATTTAAAAATAAGCGATCATACAAATAGTTCAACGCATAAATTCATTGTGGAGTAAATGAAGTAAAATTGCCGCTTTTGAAAAAAAATATTTATAAAATAAGTTGTCTTTTCGGGCTACTTTTAATACCTTTACTGTGAAAGAATTAAATAAATATAGAACAGTCATTACATACAAAGATCACTTTGAATTGTTTCTGATGAAACAAAGGCAAAAAGTGAGAGAAAAGATTTTTTGGTCATTTTTGCTCATTGAAGAAGTTCAACGAATTCCGGAACCCTATCTGAAACATATAGAAGAAACAGAAGGACTTTATGAAATCCGAGTTCAAATTGGAAATGACATTTTTAGAATTTTCTGCTTCTTTGACGAAGGGAAAATAGTAGTGTTAACAAACGGTTTTCAGAAGAAAACTCAAAAAACGCCTAAAAATGAAATTTTAAAAGCTTTAAAAATAAAAGATGAATATTATGAAAACAAAAAATAACATCAAGTCGCTTGATCAACTTATTGAAGAACAATACGGTAAAAAAGGAACTCGAAAAAGAGACAATTTCGATAAAGGATATGAAACCTTTAAATTAGGCGCAATGATTCATGAAGCCCGACTTGAAAAGGGTTTGACACAAGAACAACTTGCTTCTAAATGTGGAACAAACAAAGCCTACATTTCAAAAGTTGAGAATGATATAAAAGACGTGCGCATTTCAACACTCAAAAAAATCATTGAGATAGGTCTTGGTGGACAATTGAATTTATCAGTCACATTATAATTTAAGAAGCGAAAGAATATTCATAAAATCCCTAAACCTTTTAAAAACAAAAACCCCGGCTACCATAAGTAACCGGGGTTTTATTTTATCATTGTTATATAGTATTAAAAGCTTACGCTCCTATTTAAATTAAAAACTTGTGGTTAATCCAGCCGTGAATCCATAAGAAGCCGGAACAAACCTACATACACCTCCTACACAAAACAATCCTGCTCTTTGCTTGCCAAATGACAAACTAAAACGTGTTGATTTTTTGGTAACACTTGCCCCAAAATTGTAATAATGATTTTTGGTAAAGCCATAATTGCATAAATCACTTACAAAAAAAGCATAAGGAGAAGAAAATGAAAACTCTGCCAATCCTGACGCCCAATTGCCTTTATCGTCATGAGTTAATAAATGCTCTAATTTTACGCGAACCGATTTCTTTGATTTCCATTTATATAACCCACCTAATGCTACTACATTTGCCAAAACGGCTTTTTCCGAAACAGACTGTATTACTGAAGCGTTATAGAAAATTTGTTGTAAACCCAAAGTCATTTCCATTTGTTTGGTAAACTTTTTCTTGATCTCAATATTGGCATCGCTAAAATATTTCTTCTTGCCAATAGCAGTTATATTTCCAGATTCTTTCAACGCATTAAACATCGAAAAATTTGCCGCTATTTTAGTTCCATATTTACCACCTAATTTACTACCCGCTTTTATATTGTAGTAAACATCAGATTGAAAACCAACCTCTCCTTTTACTTGTGCAGCATATACATAAATATTGCTGGTTAGATAATCGTGTTGCTTCGTTAAAGCAGGGACATAATTTAATGGCGCTATAGATGTAAACTCTTGGTTTCTATCACTAGTTGCATTCATATTATACACAGAACGAAAAGTAGCGGTAGCTCCAAAATTGTTTTTTGTAAATGAACCATTCACTTGGAATGCTTTCCCTTTTTCAAAACTTAGATTGTTTAATAAATTGGGATCGCTTGCTTTTTCGACATACTCTGAACTTAAAGAAAAATCATTGGCGTTTAAATCTATTCTTCCAGCAAATGAATGAACGGTTGAAGGAAATTTATCTATTGGTCCGGTATAGTCCTGGTATTTTCCAAAATAACTTCCACCAATGGTGCAATTGATTTGATCATTTTTTCTACCTAATAATTGATTTACATCTAACTCAGCATCAACGCCTCTGTTTACAGCTTTTGCATACTCAAATATTTGACGGGTTCTGCCATATATGACTTTCATTCTGAAGTAATCGGTAGGATTAACATGGATATTAAAGCCTTCAACCGCATTATTAATTCCAATTTGTCTGTTTTCGAATGCCCTAAATATTAATCCGCTTCCAAACTGCTCATAAAAATCACCCACCTGAACCGAAAATTTTTCATCAGTGTATTTGAAATATTTATTGACGATTTTTGATTGATTGTCTACTGGTACAGGGAAATAACCCAAAATTGAAGGTAAATAACTTTCAAATTGAGCACCTGCTGAAAACTTGCCATAGTTATAATCCAATTTCAAAAATCCGTTAGATCCTATTCTATCTAGTGGCAATAATGCACCTATTTTATCATCTTTTAAATAATACTGCGTGTAATTTTCGTAGCTGCCGCTAAAATTTCCTTTAATCAATTGATTCAAAGATTGACCAAAAATTTGATTCACACTTAGTATCAAATTGAAAAATATAATGGCTAGGATACACCCTTTTTTTCTCATAAAACTGAATTAATGGTTTAAGTAAAAATGTTTAGAGGTTCTTAATTGCTTCGAATAGGTTTTCTTCTTCTCCAGCAATATAACCGGTGTGGCGATAAACAATTTTGTTGTCTTTTAAAATAATTACATGCGGCACGTCGGTAATATTCAAATATCTTTTTAACTCGCTATTGATATCCATCATTACATTGAATTTCCAACCTTTGCCTTTAATAAATGGTTTTACCCTTTGAGATGTGCGAGAATCATCAACAGAAACACCATAAAACTTAAATGGCTTTATGGCTTGTTTTTCTTCGTATACATCGTTAATCATTTCCAATTCGTTGATACATGGAATACACCAAGTAGCCCAGAATGACAAAACCACCATCGTGTCTTTGCTTTGAATGCCTAAATCAGCCAAATCAATCATTTGTCCATTTGTTGATTTTAGTTTTATTGATGGGAATCCATTTTCCTGGGCAAATAAACTTGATTGCATAAGTAAGCATGCCGCAATAGTATAAATGATTTTTTTCATTTTTTATTTCTTTATTTTTTTAACGAAGTACTGATTTTTTTGGGAGTATCTCACAATTTTCCACTATTTTTAAAAAAAAACTTTAATGAAAAAAATTACAAACACTTTATTATTAACTGGATTGGTTGCACTTTTTATCACATCTTGTAAAAAAGACAAGCCAGGTTCAGGTGATGGCGCAGCTTCTTGTGACGCAAGTTTTACAACATCAGCGGCTGCATTTTATGTTCAGTTTACGCCTTCAGTTGCTGGTGAAGCGCAACTCTCTTCTCATCTTTGGAATTTTGGAGGAAACGACACAAGCAATGAAGTTGCTCCACTCCATGCATTTCCTTCAGCTGGAAATTATAGCGTTAAACATATTTTCAGAAAGTTAGATGCTAATGGAAATATTTTATGTACAGATACTTCAATTATGTCTCAATCTGTAATCAACGATTCAATTTTCGTTCAAATTTCTAGTCCAACAGTTGAATACAATACATTTGATTTTGTAACTTTTTCAGCAAAAGATAAAAACGGAAACGACATCACTTCAAGTTGTTCTTTCACGTTAAACAATGCCGCAACTGTTAGTTATAAATATGTTCCAACTACTACAGGAACTTACAGTGTTAGAGCTAAAAGAAACAATCAGCCATCAAGTGTAGCTACACTTTCTGTTGTACCTAAATCACCATCACCATTTACACAAAAAATCTTAATGGAAGATATGACAGGTGCTTGGTGTGGATATTGCCCAAGAGGAACCGATTTAATTGAAACTTATAAAGCTACTCATCCAGCAGCATTATCAATTGCGATTCATGGAGGAAGCGGAACCGATCCTTTCAAATTCCAATACTATACCACTTACAATGCTCAATTTGGTATTTCTGGATATCCAACCATTATTTTAAACAGAAAATCAGTTTGGAACGAACAAACTTCAGTTTTAGATGCAGCTTTACAAAAATGGGCGCCATTAGGTTTGGCAATTACTAGCTCTGTAAATGGAACAGATATCACCGGAACCGTAAAAGTAAAATTCAATGTAACTACAGAAAAAGAGATGAAGATCGTAATCGCTTTGGTTGAAAATAGTTTGGTTTATCCTCAAACCAACTATTATTCTCCTCAATATGGCGCGACGCCGTATTTATATGGCGGTGTTAGTCCGGTGAACGATTTTCAACACAATTGTGTTTTAAGAAGAACCTCAACTGATCTTTTTGGTGATGCGATTCCAGTAAGCGCACAAACCAAAAACAATATTTATGAAGTTCCATTTACAATGCCTATAAACGGATCTGTATATGGTGGTGGCCCTTATACTGCAATCCCTGCTAATTGTGCAATTATTGCAACGGTTATTGATGTTTCTGCTTCTGATGCAGGTTCTTTCAATTCTCAATATGCAAATGTTGGAACAACCGTAAATTTTGACTAATTATTTATAATGCTATTCTTAAAAAAGCCGAATTGTAATGATTCGGCTTTTTTATTTTGGATTATTTTTGAGGAATTGTTTTCAACTTGATGTTTAATTTTATAACTTGTTGCCATTATGATTTATAGAAGTAAAGCGCCTTTAAGAATTGGATTGGCTGGTGGCGGAACGGATGTTAGTCCGTACAGCGATTTATATGGTGGAGCTATTTTAAATACTACCATTTCTTTATCTGCTTATGCAAGCATTGAGATATTAGATGAACCTAAAATTATTGTAGAGGCATTAGATAGAAAAGAAATACAAACGCTTGAGTTAAGCAATGAGCTACCCATTGATGGCACATTGGATTTACTAAAAGGCGTTTATAATAGAATTGCTAGAGATTTCCCATTCCCATTAAATGGAATGCGTATATCCACTTTTGTAGATGCACCAGCTGGCTCTGGTTTGGGTACCTCTTCTACCCTTGTTGTAGCCATTTTGGGTGCTTTTGTTGAAATGCTAAAACTACCATTAGGTGATTACGACATTGCACATTTGGCTTATCAAATTGAACGCAATGATTTAAAACTATCGGGAGGAAAACAAGATCAATACGCTGCAACCTTTGGCGGTGTAAACTTCATGGAGTTTTATGATCAAGATAAAGTTATTGTAAATCCATTGCGCATCAGACCTGAATACATGAATGAGCTGGAAAACAATCTGGTATTGTATTTCACAGCTACCTCAAGAGAAAGTGCAAAGATTATTAATGAGCAGGTGAAAAATGTAAATAACAAAAACGAAAAAAGCATTGAAGCCATGCATCAATTGAAAAAACAAGCTAAAATGATGAAAGAGGCCTTATTAAAAGGAAAGCTTCATCAATTTGGCGAAATTCTTGATTTTGGGTTTCAACAAAAAAGGAAAATGGCCGATAATATCAGCAATAGCTCAATTGAAGAAATTTATGATGCAGCTAAGTTAGCTGGTGCTACGGGTGGCAAAATTAGTGGCGCAGGCGGTGGTGGATTCATGATTTTTTATTGCCCTGGCAATCATAGATACGCTGTAATAGAAAGCCTTCTAAAATTTGGCGGCGAAATCAAAAACTATTCTTTCACAAACGATGGGTTAAAATCCTGGACTGTTTAATCTAATAAAAATAAAGAAATGAATAATAAAATTAAAAACATCATTCAATCTTCTATTGATGTAAAAGCAACTATTTTAAGTAATGATTCTATGATTGATACTGTTGCTGCTTGTTCGGATAAAATTGTACAAGCTTTTAAAAATGGCAACAAAGTGTTGTTTTGTGGAAACGGTGGTAGCGCCGCAGATGCGCAACATTTAGCAGCCGAATTTAGTGGCCGTTTTTATACCGACAGAGATGCGCTGCCTGCAGAAGCATTGCATGTGAATACTTCTTATTTAACAGCAGTTGCAAATGATTACAGCTACGATGTGGTTTACTCAAGAATCATTAAAGGCATTGGAAAATCAGGCGATGTACTTGTAGGATTAAGCACTTCAGGCAATAGCGCCAACATTGTTAAGGCTTTTGAAATGGCTAAAGAAAAAGGCATGATAACCGTTGGTTTAACTGGCGAATCTGGTGGAAAAATGAAAGAACTTAGTGATTATTTACTAAACGTTCCATCAACTGATACACCTCGAATTCAGGAAAGCCATATTCTACTTGGGCATATCATTTGTCAATTGGTTGAAGAAAGTTATTTCAATACTGTAGCTTAATCTTATGCAAGCAAACAAGCAAACTGAGTGTATTATTCTAGCTGGGGGTTTAGGCACCAGATTAAGATCGGCGGTTCCCGATTTACCCAAATGTATGGCGCCTGTTGCAGGCAAACCTTTTTTGGCATATCTACTTGATTATCTGTTAGCACAACAAGTAACTAAATTTATTTTTTCACTGGGTTATATGCATGAGGTCATTGAAGATTTTATTAAAAGCAATTACCCACAAATTCAATATCAAATTGCATTAGAAAGTGAGCCCTTAGGAACAGGAGGTGCCATTCGATTGGCTTGCGATTATGCCACAGAAGATAATGTAATTATTCTGAATGGTGACACCATGTTTAATGTAGACATTCAAGCATTGCTTCATTTACACATTAACAATAAATCAGATTGTACTTTATCATTGAAAACCATGCAACATTTTGATAGATATGGTGTAGTGGAAACTGATCTTGAAAATAACATTACCAGTTTCAAAGAAAAAAAGCAATACGAAACTGGAAATATTAACGGCGGTGTTTATGCACTTAATGTAGCTTCTTTTAAATCTATCTCTTTCCCAACCATTTTTTCTTTTGAAAAAGATTATCTGGAAAAATATTTCAACGAATTAAAAATGACAGGATGCTTATCTGACGGGTACTTCATCGATATAGGCATTCCCGAAGATTTTGAAAAAGCAGGGCGAGAACTCGGAAACAAATAAATCATTTTTACAGAAACATTTTTACTTTCTTAATAAAAATAATGCTTACACAATTACAAAACATTGATCACTCCTGGACGCTTTTTTTAGACAGAGATGGCGTTATCAATCATGAAAAGTATAAGGATTATATTCATACTTGGGATGAATTTGTTTTTTTAGATGGTGTACTTGAAGCGATTAAATCCTTTTCATCTTTATTTGCAAGAATCATTGTTGTAACCAATCAAAAAGGAGTTGGCAAGGGAATGACAAAAATCGAAGACCTTACGATTATTCACGACAACATGAAAATGACCATTGAAAATGCCGGTGGTAAAATAGATGCTATTTATTTCTGTCCTGACTTAGATGAAAATAGTCCTTACCGAAAACCCAATCCTGGCATGGGTTTGAAAGCAAAGGCAGACTTCCCTAATATCGATTTTAAAAAATCAATTATGGTTGGCAATACGTTGAGCGATATGGAATTTGGTCGAAACATAGGCGCCATAACGGTTTTCCTCCCAACTACAAAACCAGAAGTACCAGTAGATGACCATAGAATAGACATTTACTCATCAACCTTATTTGAATTTTCAAATCAATTGATTCAACAACTAAATCGTTAATTTTTTTTTCAATCTGCTTTATCTACATCTCTATTAATAATAGTTTCTTATTTTTATTGAATGAAGAAGACGCTATTTTTTTTCCTGATTGTATTTAATTTTTCAAACGTTGATGCCCAACGCATAGCAACAACCAATTTAGATTTGCTTATATCAGGTGAGCATGAATTAACCCCACGTGCAATTGAAATCATTCAGGGTACAGAAGCAACCAATCGAATAATCTCAGACAGTATTTTCGTGAAAAATTGGGTTAAATTATTAAAAACCAAAAACTCCTTCTACTACCCTTTTGATTCATTAATTACCATTTCTAGAATATATGCACCTGATAGCAGTTTTAGAATATTTACTTGGCAATTGGTGATTGACGAAAATAATATTCGTCAACATGGTGCAATACAAATGAATACTGCAGATGGTTCATTGAAATTATTTCCTTTAATCGACAAATCAGATGTTATCGAAAACATCGCAGACACCATAACTTCAAACCAAGCATGGATAGGTGCTATTTATTATAAAATGATTGAAAAGGAATACAAAAAAGAAAAATATTATACGCTGATTGGCTATGATGAAAACAACATTCGTAGCACTAAAAAAATCATTGAAGTATTGCATTTCAAAGATGACTTACCCATTTTTGGAGGCGGCTATTTCCTAATTCCAAATGATGAAATAAAACCGCATTACCCCGCACGTTACATCATGGAATTTAAAAAAGATGCGAGTCCAAAATTAAATTTTGATGAAGAAATGAACATGATTGTAATGGAACATATGATTTCTGAAAGCAATGAACCTGCAAAAGCTTGGACGATGATTGGCGATGGAGATTATGATGGTTTAAAATGGAAAGGCGGCAGATGGGTTTTAGTTCCAAAAATATTTGATCAAAAAATCCCAGAAGGAAAAGTTCCTACGCCAATGCCCATAAGAGATGCTAAAGGAAACATTGACGACACCAAATTGAAACAAACAAATCCTCAATAAACATTAAGAACTTCTTCTCGTTTCTCCATATTCATCTTCTGGATAATGACGATATTTAAACAATAACGGGAAAAATATCAATAGAATTAGTGCATATCCAGCAAAGCTAAACCAAATAGATGGCCAATCTTTAATGCCATTTTCTGTCCAGTAATCAACTACCCAACCGCTACCAATACCACCAATGATAGCTCCCAACCCATTGGTCACCATCATAAATAATCCTTGCGCACTTGATCTGATTGCAGAAGGCGTTTCTCTTTCTACAAAAAGCGAACCTGAAATATTGAAAAAATCGAATGCCATTCCATAAACAATCATCGATAAAATTAAAAATACGAGTCCGCCATTGGGATCAGGGTCTCCAATACCAAAAAATCCAAATCGAAGTATCCAAGCAAAGATGCTGATCACCATTACGATTTTAATGCCAAATTTTTTCAAGAAATAAGGAATGGTTAAGATAAAAAGCGTTTCTGAAATCTGTGATAAAGAAAGCATCACCAAATCATGTTTTACAACAAAAGAGTTTTCAAATCCTTTATCTCCAAAATCCCTTAAAAAACTACCGCCAAATGTATTGGTCACTTGTAACGCAGCGCCAAGAAGCATTGAAAATAAGAAAAAAACAATCATACGTTCTTGTTTCAAAAGGACTAATGCATCTAAACCCATTTTAGACATAAACGTATTTTTTGACTCCGTTTTAACTGGTGGGCAAGCTGGTAAGTTTAAACTATACAATCCCATGGCAATTGCAGAAGCAGCCGCTAGATAATACTGGAAATTTGTTTTTGAAAAACCCGTTAAATCAACAAACCACATCGCAACAATAAAACCAATGGTTCCAAATACACGAATAGGTGGAAATGTTTTCTGAATATCGAAACCTGCTTGAGAAAGTAATTTATAAGAAACGGCATTGTTTAAAGAAATGGTTGGCATATAAGCCATTGAGTTAAGCAGCATCACCCAAAACATAATAACTGGATCTTTGATAAAAGAAACCATGATTAAACAAACGGCACCCACTAAATGACAAATACCCAGAAGTTTTTCGGCATTTACCCATTTGTCTGCTACAATACCCAAAATTGCTGGCATGATTAAAGATGCAATCCCCAAGGTAGAAAAAACACTACCGATTTCAATGCCTGTAAATTTTAATGAAAATAAATAACCCCCTGTTGATATTAACCACGACCCCCAAATGAAAAATTGTAGAAAACTTAATACGGTTAATTTTTGTTTAATGTTCATGGATGATTGGTTTTTTTCTTTTAAACTT
>CANFUJ010000062.1 GCA_947450165.1 Chitinophagaceae bacterium | reverse complement strand
TTGGCATAAAGGGTTATGGAGAAGCACCTGCGATTTCGTATTATGACATCCCTGTTGAAAAAATGGCGGCAGATTTGGAAAGAAAAAAAATGTTTATTGAAAAGTTTGCATTTTCAGACCCTGAAAGATTTTGGCATTTTTTACATCATCTTTTTCCCGATAATTCATTTCTAGTTGCAGCTTTAGATATGGCAGGGTGGGATATTTATGGAAAAATCAAAAAAAAGCAATTGCACGAATTGTGGCATTTGAATTCAACCTTGGCGCCTTTTACCGATTTTACAATTGGCATTGATTCAATTGAAATGATGATTCAGAAAATGAAAGAAACGCCTTGGCCTATTTATAAAATTAAAGTAGGTTTTGAAAATGATATAGAAACTATAACTGAACTTAGAAAACATACTGATGCAGTATTTCGAGTTGATGCCAATGAAGCATGGGATGTAGAAACCGCAATTAAAAAAATTGCTTTACTTAAAGATTTAAATGTGGAATTTGTAGAGCAACCACTTGAAAAAAACAATTGGGAAGGGATGAAAATTTTATATGAAAAATCAGATTTGCCTTTATTTGCTGATGAATCTTGTGTTCAAGAATCTGATGTAGAAAAATGTAGCAATTTCTTTCATGGCATCAATATAAAACTTACAAAATGCAGCGGCATTACACCAGCTAGAAGAATGATTGAAAAAGCCAAAATGTACAATCTAAAAACAATGCTTGGTTGTATGAACGAATCGTCAATCGGAACAGCTGCTATTGCTCAACTAGCGCCGATGGTTGATTTTGTAGATATGGATGGTACTTTATTGCAAAATGAAAAGTTCGGAGAAGGAGTAGGCTTTGATTTTGGTAGCATTATTTATAATGATTTGCCAGGACTTGGGGTTAAAGTAACATCTTTTTAATTGACAACCATCATAAAATCTTCTCTTCACCATTGATTAAAAAACTATACTTTTGCACCTATGACAATTGAACATTTAAAGGTTATGAGAGACCGTGTTTTGGTTTTGAGGAGGTTTCTTTGACTACGATAACCGAATAGCAAAAATTACAAACGATAAGCAACTATCACTTTCTCCTGGATTTTGGGATGATAATGCACGTGCTACATCTATTCTAAAAGACATCAAAAATAATGAGTATTGGTCTGATATGTACTTGCGTGTTTCAGGTGCTGTTGAAGATTTTGCGGTATTATTTGATTTTTGGAAGGAAAGTGAAGCAACCGAAGATGAAGTTAAAGAAGCTTTTGCCAAAGCCAATGCTGAAATTGAAGAAGCTGAATTTAAAAGTACTTTAAACGATCCTGCGGATGCTTTGCCTGCAGTGTTGCAAATTAATTCCGGTGCAGGTGGTACAGAAAGTCAGGATTGGGCTGAAATGCTTGCACGTATGTATAGAATGTATGGCGAAAAACAAGGATGGTCTGTTTCTGAATTGGATTGGCAATGGGGCGATGGTGCAGGAATAAAAACTTGTACATTTCAGTTTGATGGGGCATTTTCCTATGGATTTTTAAAAGCGGAAAGTGGTGTTCATCGTTTGGTTAGAATTTCTCCTTTTGATAGTAATGCCAGAAGACATACTTCATTTGCCAGTGTATATGTATATCCCTTAATTGACGATACCATTGAAATTGAAGTGAATCCAGCCGATATAGAATGGGCGTTTTTTAGAAGTGGAGGTAGCGGGGGACAAAACGTAAATAAGGTTGAAACCGCGGTACGCTTAACGCATAAACCAAGTGGAATCATTGTTGAATGTCAACAAGCACGTACCCAAGGAGAAAATAGAGAAAAAGCGATGGCGATGTTGAAGAGTAGATTATATGAAGAAGAAATGAGAAGGCGTCAAGAATTAATTGATTCTAAAAATGCGTCAAAGAAAAAAATAGAGTGGGGCTCTCAAATTAGATCTTATGTATTTCATCCCTATAAAATGATTAAAGATCACCGAACAGATTACGAAGTAGGTAACGTTGGGCCTGTAATGGACGGTGAAATTGATGGTTTTATTAAAGCTTTTTTAATGAGTGAAAAAGAAGATTAATTCTTTAATTTTGGTTTGGAAAAATTTCAAATTTTACCGTTTTTATAAATAAAATTAAAACCTATCATTATGCAATTTGGCGATTTTTATTACCCGTCACCAGTTAATGAACCTGTATTAAATTATGCACCTGGAAGCGCTGAAAGATTGGCTTTGAAAAATGCATTGAAAACAATGAAATCAGAAAAAATTGATGTGCCTATGTACATTGGTTCTGAAGAAATACGTACTGGGAATAAAGTTGAAATGCGTCCACCGCATGAACACAAACATATTTTAGGACACTTCCATACCGGTAATGCCAGTCATGTCACAAAAGCCATCAATGCTGCATTGAAAGCGAAAGATAAATGGTCTTCAATGAGTTGGGAAAATAGAGCCAATATATTTTTAAAAGCAGCCGATTTATTGGCAACAAAATATCGCCCTTTTATAAATGCAGCTACAATGCTTGGTCAAAGTAAAAACGTAATTCAAGCAGAATTAGATTCGGCTTGTGAACTAATAGATTTTTTAAGGTTTAACGTACATTTTTTAAGCGACATTTATCGTCAACAACCGATTAGTGGAGCTGGGATGAACAATCGTGTGGAATATCGACCATTAGAAGGATTTGTGTTTGCATTAACCCCTTTTAATTTTACAGCAATTGGCGGCAATTTGCCTACTAGTGCTGCCATGTGTGGCAATGTAGTGATTTGGAAATGTGCCAATACGCAAGTTTACAGTGCGCAATTATTTATGCGTATTTTAAAAGAAGCGGGATTGCCTGATGGTGTCATTAATTTGGTGTTTATTGATGGACCAACCATTGGAAATGTCGTATTTAATCATCCTGATTTTGCAGGAATTCATTTTACTGGAAGTACAGGTGTTTTTAATAAAATGTGGGAAACGATTGGTGCAAATATGAATAAGTATAAATCTTATCCAAGAATTGTTGGTGAAACGGGCGGAAAGGATTTTGTTATTGCCCACAAATCAGCAGATGTAGATGTGGTAGTAACTGCATTGGCAAGAGGTGCATTTGAGTATCAAGGACAAAAATGTTCGGCAGCATCAAGAGCATATATTCCTTCAAACCTTGCAGCATCTATAAAAAAGAAACTTGTTGAAACGGTTAAAACGATGAAAATGGGAACCGTAGAAGATTTTACAAACTTTATTAACGCCGTTATTGACGAAAAAAGTTTTGATAAATTGGAAGGGTATATCAAACAAGCCAAAAAGAGAGGTGGTGTTACAAAAATATGGGTTGGAGGCAATTGTGATAAATCTCAAGGTTATTTCATTGAGCCAACTATCATTGAAACTTCGGATCCAAAATATGTTACCATGAGCGAAGAATTGTTTGGGCCAGTATTGACTATTTATGTGTATGATGAAAATAAATATGAAGAAACATTAAAATTGGTAGATTCAACTTCTGCATATGCCTTAACTGGAGCAGTAATTTCAAAAGATAGATATGCGGTAGAATTGGCAACCAATAAATTAAGAAACAGTGCAGGAAATTTTTATATTAATGATAAACCTACAGGAGCAGTTGTAGGTCAACAACCATTTGGTGGTGCAAGAGCAAGTGGCACAAATGATAAAGCGGGTTCTCCATTAAATCTTTATCGTTGGCTAAGTGCTAGAACGATTAAAGAAACCTTTAATCCGCCTACAAACCATGCATATCCATTTATGTTAGAAAAATAATAATCTAAATTTTTACAAATAAGTTTAAAAATTATTTAAAAAATAGAAAATAATTTGAATTTACATTGAATTTTAAGCATTAATTTTATAAAAAAATAATCATGTCGATCAAAGTAGATTTTTATCTCAAAGCGTCTCGTGTTCAAAATGCAAAAGGTGGTTTTTTAGTTGGTGATTTTAATCAATGGGATGTAAATAAAGGAATTGCATTGAATTTAAATGATGATGGCTCTTTATTTGGAAGTATAGATTTAACCCCTGGAAAAAAATACGAATACCGTTATTTACTTAGTGATGGAAGATGGGAAAATGACGATAATCCAAAAGTATTGAAAAATGCTTATGGTCAAATTGTTGAAAACTGCGTTGTTGATACAAAACAACTTGCTAAAAAACAATCTAAAACTGAACTAAAATCTGGAAAAACATTAGGCGGTAAATCTGAAGACCTTACAAAAATATTAGGCATTACACCCAAAATTCAAACTTTACTAAAATCTGAATCCATTACCAGTTATCAAGAATTAGGGAAATGTACCATAAAAAAGCTATTGCTTATTCTCGATATTGCAAATAATAAAAAGAAAATAAATTATTATACAAGTTGGGCGAAGCAAGCCAAACTAGCAGCAGCAGGTAAATGGGAGGATTTAGGTGAGCTCCAAAAGAAAATTGAATTAGAAGCGTAATCCCTTTTATTTTTATTGAAAATATCAATTGAAAATCAGATTTTCATATTTCCTAAAAACTGAATAATCTGCTTTAAATTCGCATCATGCAAATTTTACTTTCATCTACTCAATTGGAATTAACCATTAAAAGGCTCGCTCATCAATTGGTAGAAAATCAAAACGAATTAAACAATATTGTTTTTGTTGGTATTCAACCAAGAGGTAAACTGGTGGCCAATAAAATGATGGATACGATTGCTTCATTGTATCCCGATTTCAAATTGCAATACGGCGTATTAGACATTACATTTTATAGAGATGACATAAGGGTAGAACTTCACGAACCCAAGGAAACTACATTAACACAATCTATTGAAGGGAAAAAAGTAATATTAATTGATGATGTTTTATACACTGGACGTACAATTCGAGCTGCTTTAGATGCCCTTCAAGATTTTGGTCGACCACAAAAAGTAGAGTTATGTGTATTAATTGATCGATCTTTTAATCGTGAATTGCCTATTCAGCCCGATTATTGCGGACTTTCAATTGATACCAAACCTCAACAAAATGTAGTTGTGGATTGGACAAGCAATACCGTTGTCATTTATTCTTAAAAAAAATGGATTAAAAAAAAACGACTCATTCAACATTTGCTTTAACTTCGCTCCTTAATGCAACTAACTACTAATCATCTTCTAGGCATTAAATCGCTTCTTCCAAAAGATATTTCTATTATTTTATCTACCGCTCAGCAATTTAAAGAAGTTTTACAGCGTCCAATTAAAAAAGTCCCCTCATTAAGAGATGTAACCATTGTAAATTTATTTTACGAGAATTCCACCAGAACGAGGATTTCATTTGAGTTGGCGCAAAAAAGATTGAGTGCCGATACCATAAACTTTTCAGCATCTGCTTCTTCTGTATCGAAAGGAGAGACATTACTAGATACCGTCAATAATATTCTCAGCATGAAGGTGGATATGGTAGTAATGCGCCATAGTGCTAGTGGAGCACCTCATTTTTTGGCAAAGCATTTACCCAATATAGCCATTGTAAATGCTGGAGATGGCATTAATGAGCATCCTACACAAGCTTTGTTAGATGCATTCTCCATAATTGAACATTACGGTACACTTGAAGGAAGAAAGGTCTTATTGATTGGCGATATTATGCATTCAAGGGTTGCATTGAGTAATATTTATTTGCTTAAAAAAATGGGGGCAGAAGTGATGTTATCTGGACCTCCAACTTTAATCCCAAAATATATTCAACAAGCATTTGATGTACAAGTGGAATATGACTTGCAAAAAGCATTACAATGGTGTGATGTTGCTAATGTACTTCGTATTCAATTAGAGCGTCAAAATCAGGTTTTATTCTCTTCGCTTAGGGAGTATAATTTATCATATGGTGTTTCTCAAAAACGATTAGCTGGCATTGATAAAGAAATTTTAATCATGCACCCTGGACCAATTAATCGCGGTGTTGAAATTGATAGTGACGTAGCAGATAGCAAACAATCTGTAATTCTTAAACAAGTGGAAAATGGTGTTGCGGTTCGTATGGCTGTGTTATATTTACTTTCTGGAAAAAAAGAATTGAGTGTTTAGTTAATTAGATAAAATAAAAAAGCCGCAAATAAATTTTTGCGGCTTTTTTATTCTGATTTGTGTTAATTATTTAGATTTCTTGACTTGAGCTGTTTTTGATTTAATATTTGAATTAGCAATTTTATCCGCCATTTTAACGGCTTCAAAAGCATTAGCAAAAGCACCAGTTTTAGACAACTTACTTAGTTTTACTTTTTCATCTGTTCCAGGTTTTTTTACTTCTTCAGTACAAACAACTGCAGATCTTTCAATAATCATCTTTAATTCTGTAGAATTTAAAGTTGGATAATATTCAAGTAATAATGCAGCAATGCCAGCAACGACTGGACAAGCCATACTTGTACCACTTGCATTTCCATAAGTGTTGCCTCCAGGAATTGTTGAATATATATTTACACCTGGTGCAAACACATCTACTTCATTTTTTCCAAAATTGCTAAATGATGCAGTAAGACCACCTGTTTTTTGATCACCACTTGCCCCAACTGTAATAACATTAGATGCTCTACCTGAGCCATTTTCAAATACTGGATTTGGGAAATTATAAGCAGTATCAATATTTTTAGCGTCATTCCCTGCAGCATGAACCAATAATACACCTTTCTTTTCAGCATATTTAAAAGCATCATCAACCCAATATTTTTCGGGAGAAAAATCTTTTCCGAAACTCATGCTAATAATTTTTGCGCCATTATCTACTGCATATCTGATGGCTAATGCAATGTCTTTATCATGTTCATCACCATCAGGCACAGCTCTTACCATCATTATTGATACATTGTCCGCAATTCCATCTATTCCCGTATTGTTATTTCTTGCAGCGCCAATAATTCCAGAACAATGAGTTCCGTGAAAGGGGGTAGAAGCCATGATGTCATTATTGCCGTAGCCTCTATCATTGAAATCTGTTTCGTTATCTTTAACTACATCTTTTCTATAAGTTGGTGGCGCTTCTACGGCCGAATTGGCTTTTCTAAGTTGTCCACCAATCTCATCAATAAGTTGCTGATTTGTAATATCATAACTATCATTTGCTTTTGAAATACTCATAATCAAATTCTTAGTCATTTTTGCATCAGAATTTGTTGTGTTGTTATCTCTTAAATCATTTCCATTGTATTCTTCTTTCCCAATTTCTTTTCTTAAGACAGAATCTCCAGTTAAAAACTTAGGATATAACGTTTTTAAATATCCAACTTCAGCTTCGTTTGTTTCCCCAACTACTTTTGCTTTAGCTCTTAAATAAGTTTGATATGATTTAGAATCTGCAGGTGATAAATTTGATTCTGAGATGATTATACCATCCCATTTTTGTTTAAGTTGATGATATACCCTGGCTCCTTCGTCAGAATCTTCTTTTACATTTTTACCATCCTTTCCGCCAATGAAATTCCATCCATGTACATCATCTATGTAGCCATTTTTATCATCATCTTTTCCATTTCCTGGAATTTCTTTTGGATTCGTCCACATCACTGGCTTTAAATCTTCATGTAAAGTATCTATGCCACTATCAATTACAGCTACAATTACTTTCTTACTTTTAAGGTTTTTAGATTTTAAAAATTCATAGGCTTTATTAAGACTTATTCCATTAAATCCAGTTTCGGTTTTATCTAATTGATGCCAGCCATTTGGCGCTTTTTTATCTGAATTTTCAGTTGATTGAGAAAATGAACTATTAAAAACAAATGCTCCAGCAATTAATAGTAGAAATGATTTTTGCATATTTTTAAATTTTTGTAAAACTATACGTTTTGGTTTATTGATTGTTGTGTTTGATTTATTTTAAGATAATATTATAAATCAAATTTAATGCCTTGTGCTAATGGTAGACGATCTGTATAATTGATGGTATTGGTTTGTCTACGCATATACACTTTCCAAGCATCACTACCGCTCTCTCTTCCACCGCCTGTTTCTTTTTCGCCCCCAAATGCACCACCTATTTCCGCACCAGAGGTTCCAATATTTACATTTGCAATTCCACAATCACTTCCTGCTTGTGATAAGAAACGTTCTGCTTCGCGTAAATTATTGGTTACTATTGATGATGAAAGTCCTTGTGGTACACCATTTTGCATAGCAATAGCCTCATCCATTGTTTTGTATTTCATGATATATAAAATAGGTGCGAAAGTTTCATGTTGTACTATTTCAAAACTATTTTTAGCTTCTGCAATACAAGGCTTTACATAACAACCGCTTTCATATCCTTTCCCTTTTAATAGACCGCCTTCAACAATAAACTTTCCACCTTCTGCTTTGCATTTTTCTATTGCAGATAAATACATGTTTACTGCATCTTTATCAATCAATGGCCCAACATGATTTTTTTCATTTAATGGGTTTCCAATTTTCAATTGTTTATACGCATGAATCAACATGTCTTTGAACTTGTTGTAAATCTTTTCATGAATAATCAATCTTCTTGTAGTGGTACAACGTTGTCCGGCAGTACCCACTGCGCCAAATGTAGCTGCAATCATGGCAATGTTTAAATCAGCTTCTTTTGAAATGATGATGGCGTTGTTTCCACCCAATTCTAACAAGCTTCTACCTAAACGTTGACCAACAGAAGCTGCTACAGCTTTACCCATTCTAGTACTTCCAGTTGCTGAAACTAAAGGTACACGCAAATCATTGCTCATCCATTCACCAACTTCTCGGCCGCCACTTACCAAACAACATACACCTTCAGGAACATTATTTTTTTTGAAAACAGTTTGAATGATTTTTTGACAAGCGATACCACAAAGTGGTGTTTTTTCACTTGGTTTCCAGATGGCTACGTCTCCGCAAATCCAAGCCAACATTGTATTCCAGCTCCAAACAGCTACTGGGAAATTAAATGCTGATATGATTCCTACAATCCCTAATGGGTGATATTGCTCGTACATTCTATGCCCTGGGCGCTCGCTATGCATGGTTAATCCGTGTAATTGTCTTGATAAGCCAACTGCAAAATCACAGATGTCAATCATTTCCTGAACTTCACCTAAACCTTCTTGCAAACTTTTACCCATCTCATAACTCACCAATTTACCCAAAGGGTCTTTAAATTTGCGAAGCTCTTCGCCCAATTGGCGAACAATTTCACCTCTTTTTGGTGCTGGCCACATGCGCCATTCTTCAAAAGCAGATTGAGCTTTTGCAACAACGGCATCATATGCTTTTTTATCAGCAGAAATTACTGATCCAATTAAACTTCCATCTACTGGAGAATATGATGAAATGATTTCAGCGTTTGTTTTAATCCAAGTTGACCCGGTTGAAACGCCTGGATTTTTCGACTGAATTTGAAGGGTTTTTAAAAAGTCCATGGTTTTTATTTTTTTGTAAAGTTAAAGGTTAAATTGGCTTTTGAGTCAAGCTTTAGTTAATTAGAATTGTGCACTTATTCCAGCACTTATCCACCGATTCGGCATTCTACTTCCTAAAATATCACTGTAGGAAATATTTCCAATGTTTTGTACCGAACCGAATACAGAAAAAGCATTAAAATGATATTGCATTTTTCCATTGGTTAATAAATAACTTTTTCCATTTATTGCATTGATTGCTGATGCTTGAGCAGTTGTTCTTTCTTTGTAAATAGTACTGATTGAAAATTCGAAGTTGTATAAGTTTACAACTAAACTATTTTGAAGTAAAAACTTTGCGTGCGATAAAATATAGAATGTAGGTAAGCTATCGCTTGTATTTGAATTTAAAAGCAACGCCGAACCAGATAAATTTAGATTAACGTTTTTATTTATTTTCCAATTGTATTTTGCAGAAAACTCAAGTCCTTTGGTGTCAACAGTTTTTACATTTTTTGCATAAGCAAATTTCCCGGTGCTATCCAAATTTTGATTTCGTGGAATTTGATTAAATGGGGTAGAAACAAAATCAATCACTTTTTCTTGATTTCTTATAAATCCTGTTGCAGAAAATTTAAAATTTTTAGTTTTGAAATCAACACCGATTTCATAATTCCAAGATTTTTCAACTGTTAAATCTGGGTTGCCTATACTGCCACCTTTAACCAAAACTTTATTGTAATTATTATATCGTTCTGTAAAATCAGCAGCCCGTATTGCTCTTCCAATTCCGCCTCTAATCACAAATTTGTTTTTTTCGAAAGAGGTGTTTAATTGAGGAATGATTTCGGTTCCATAATTTTGGTCGTTTACCAATCGTAAACCTGGATTTAAATTTAAAGATTTGTATTTTATTGTTGCAGCCCCAAATATAGCAGCATGGTTGTTTTGGTGATTTCCTCTATCATTCGAAATGATGCTTTTATTTTCAAAACTAGCACCGTATTGTAAGTTTAAATTGGTGTTTAAAACGGTAGCATGCAAATAATTCAAAGTGATTAAATTCGATTTGTTATCATTTGCAATTGATGCATTGTTGTATAAATAGTTATCTTTTGTATGCTTATATACCACATCAAATTGATTGATTGATTTTACATTCGTTTGTTTTACTCTTACTTGATTCCAAATGGAATTTACTTTTTCAGTTGCGGTGTCACTTTTAAAAGTGGTATAAAAATTTTGAGCGGCAAAATCACGCATATCAATGCTACTTCTCCACATCAATTGCCATTTTGGGGCTAATTGGATATTTGCACTTGCTGAAATGGTATTGTTGTAAAAATAGCCACGGTTGTTTGAACGCAGTAATTGTCCTCGGGTATTGTTTGAAAGCACGCCAAGTGATAGATTTATTTTCTCGTTTGTGATTGATGCGAAACTATTTAATGACACTAATCCAAATTCTCCAATGGTATTGCTAATTGAACAGTTTTGCTTTTTTTCTTTTTTGAATGCAGAGAACGAGTGTGTTATTATATTTATCACCCCACCAACGGCTTCAGAACCATAAATAGCAGATGCAGGGCCTTTTAAAATTTCGATTCTTTTAATATCGCCTGGAGCTACAGGAATATATCCTGAAAAATGCCCTGTTATGGGATCGTTTATTTTGATGCCATCTATTAAAACTAAAATTTGCTGATACGTTGCACCACGAATTACAATATCTGATTGAGATCCTGCAGGACCTCTTTGTTGCACTTCAATGCCGCCTTCTATTTTTAGTAAATCGTCTAAACTTAATACCGCTAATTGATTGAATGATTTACCGTCTATAACGGTAATGTCTTTTCCAGCGATACTATTTTTTTGAAAAGTTGCTCGATAATTGGTAATGTTAACCCATTCTAAATTGGTGTATTCTTGCGCGTTTGCTGAAACAGAAATCATTAACGCCCAAATCAAATAAAATTTCTTCATTGTTGACTTTTTTTAAACTCCCTTTTATTAAGAAAGCGCACAAAAGTAATAAAGAAACGGTTTGATTCAGGGCAAAACAAAAAACAATTTTGCGAATAGAATAATTTTAATATTGTTCAGATTGATTGGGGAAATCACCTGATTTAATATCTGAAATATAATTCGTTACTGCTTGATTAATTTGTTCGGCTAAATTTAAATATGTCCTTAAAAAACGCGGTTTAAATGTAGAGTTGATGCCCAACATATCGTGCATCACCAATACTTGACCATCACAGCTTCCGCCTGCGCCAATGCCTATTGTGGGAATATGTAAACTTTCGGAAACTTCTTTTGCCAACGATGCCGGAATTTTTTCTAATACAATGGCAAAGCATCCCGCTTCTTGAAGCAATAATGCATCCTTTTTTAATTTTTCAGCTTCTGCTTCTTCTTTTGCCCGTACAGAGTAAGTACCAAATTTATATATACTTTGTGGCGTTAATCCTAAATGCCCCATTACAGGAATACCCGTGCTCACAATACGTTTTATAGATTCTACCACTTCTTCACCGCCTTCTAATTTTACAGAATGTCCACCGGTTTCTTTCATGATTCTAATGGCAGAATTCAAAGCTTCTTTAGAATTTCCTTGATAACTACCAAATGGCATATCGACAACAACGAGGCATCTTTCAATTCCCCTAACTACACTTTGTGCATGGTAAATCATTTGATCGAGTGTAATAGGTAATGTAGTTTCATGTCCGGCCATTACATTACTCGCACTATCTCCAACCAAAATAATATCAATGTTTGCTTGGTCAAATAATTTTGCAAAAGAATAATCATATGCGGTTAGCATTGAAATTTTTTCCCCTTTATCTTTCATCAACTGAATGGTATGGGTCGTTATCTTTTTTCTTTCTTTATTTTCAGACATGTTGGAAATTGGAATTATAGAAATGTGAGTTTACCAAACTAATGCGCTAGCACCTAATATGGCTGCATCGGATTCTTTTAGTTCGCTAAAAATGAGTTTTACTTTGTTTTTAAAAATGGGAAGTAAGTTCGCTTCCATATGTTTTCTTGTAGGATTAAGCAACAAATTGCCTGCTTTTGTTAGTCCTCCAAATAATACAATCGCTTCTGGAGATGAGAACATCACGAAGTTCGCTAATGATTCACCTAAGATTTGCCCGGTAAATTCAAATATCTCATTGGCAATTGGATCGCCTTGAATGGCACATTCATAAACGGTTTCACTGGTAAGGTCGTTTATGGTATAATTGCGTAATAATGATTCTTTATCAGGACGCATG
>CANFUJ010000061.1 GCA_947450165.1 Chitinophagaceae bacterium | reverse complement strand
GTAAAGCAATTGCAGAAGCAAGAGAAAAAGGTGACTTAAAAGAAAATGCAGAGTATGACGCTGCAAAAGAAGCACAAGGAATGCTTGAAGCTAAAATAAAATATCTTGAAGGCGTAATTGCCACAGCTAGAATATTGGATGAATCAAATATTGATTTCAGTAGAGTAAGTATTTTAACGAAGGTTACTTTAACCAATATGGCTACAAATAAACAAGTCACTTATCAAATTGTATCTGAAAAAGAAGCAAGTTTAAAAGATGGTAAAATATCTGTAACCTCTCCAATTGGAAAAGGCTTGTTGGGAAAAGTTGTCGGTGAAATTGCAGAAGTAAATGTACCCGCTGGCGTTTTGAAATTCAAAGTTGAAAACATCACGGTTTAGTCATGAGTATTTTTTCTAAAATCATTAACGGCGAAATTCCTTCTTATAAAATTGCAGAAAACGAAAATTTTTATGCATTTCTAGATATTTTTCCAATGACTAAAGGGCATGTATTGGTTGTGCCAAAAATTGAAATTGATAAGATATTCGATCTGCCTGAAAATTACCTTGCTGAGATGATGCTTTTTGCAAAACCCATTGCAAAATCTATCGAGCTTTCGTTTCCATGTAATCGTTGTGGCATCAGTGTTATCGGATTAGAAGTACCGCATGCACATATGCATTTAATTCCAATAAATAGTGCGGACGATTTGAATTTTACTAGAGAAAAATTAAAACTGTCTACTGAGGTGTTTAAAGAAATACAACAAACCATCATTTCAAATCTGAAATAGTTATTTTTTCAATCTCTCTCGTTTTTTCTTGATAATAATGACAAACCGCTACAGCTAAAGAATCTGTAGCATCCATATATTTTGGTGTTTCTTCAAAGGATAAAATTTTCTGCAGCATTCTCCTGTTTTCCGCACAGGGTCACCCAAAATAAAAAATAAATTAAGCAATCATTTTTTTCTGAATATTTTTTTGAAAAAAAGTAAAAATGTCGAAATGCATAGTGAAATATCAATCATTTGCAAACCATTAAATCATTATAGCGAGTTAAACAGATAAGCCTTATAATAACGAATCCAATAAACACCAAAAGCGAATATCGAAATGAGTAGATTTTCATGAATAAACTTTAGTGAAAATATTTGGCAATTTGAGTTGAGAACACGTAATATTGCAATATCGCAGCATTGTAAATAAGAAAAGTTTTCAATCAATAACCCTCCTCAAATAAATAATACGCAAGTAATTTTCGTAACTAAATTCCCTTCGTTTGTTTTCTATACTGGGTAACCCAAAGTAAAAAATAAATTAAGTCCACATTGAGTTTCATAGGATTTTCTTGACAAAAATCGCGGAAAACAAGGTAAAATATCAATCAGCCTCATACCATTAAACTAGTGTAGCGAGTTAAATCGATAAACCTCAAAATAACGAAGTAAATAAACTCCAATAGCGAATCTCCAAATGAGTAGATTTTAATGAATAAACTTTAGTGAAAATATTTGGCTATTTGAGTTGAGAACACGTAATATTGCAATATCGCAATATCGCAACATTGTAAATAAGAAAAGTTCCCACTCAATAACCCTCCTCAAATAAATAATACGCAAGTAATTTTCGTAACTAAATTCCCTTCGTTTGTTTTCTATACTGGGTAACCCAAAGTAAAAAATAAATGAAGTCCACATTGGGCTTCAGAGGATTTTATTGACAAAAAATTAAAAATCGCGGAAAACAGATGAAATACAAGAGATTCAACAAACCGTTATTTCAAATCTGAAATAATTATTTTTTCAATCGCTCTGGATTTTTATTTAAAAAATCTGCCCAACCATTCGACTTTCCTTTTGTCATTGGCAACAATGTTTTTTCTTGAAAATAATGACAAACGGCTACAGCAAGTGCATCTGTAGCATCCATATATTTTGGTGTTTCTTCAAAAGATAAAATTTTCTGCAGCATTTTCATCACTTGATCTTTTCCAGCATTTCCATTTCCTGTAATGGATTGCTTGATTTTTTTAGGAGAATACTCGCAAATCGAAAGTCCGGATTGCATTGCAGCAGCAAGCGCTACACCTTGCGCTCTTCCTAGTTTTAGCATACTTTGTACGTTCTTTCCAAAGAAAGGTGCTTCAATGGCAAAACTTGTAGGATGGTAAATTTTAATTAGGTCCGTTACTTTATCATGAATCTTTTCAAGTCGTTGGTAAGCATCATCTTTTGTAGATAATTTCAACACACCCATATCCACCAAATGAATGCCTTTGGCGTTTACTTCAATCAATCCATAACCCATAATGATGGTTCCTGGATCAATACCTAAAATGATTTTTGATGCTTTTTGCAAGTGAGGTCTTAATTTTACCAATAAACAGTTTCTTGAACAAAAGTATAAAATTAATATTCAATTACATCCTAGGTCCAATGCTCTTTGTGTTGGTGGCGTATAGTTTGTACAATCAAATATCTCAACAACAAGATTTATTGGTGAGATGGCAACAAATAAAATCGAGTTGGAAAGACCCATTATTTTGGGTGTTGTTTTTATTGATGTTTTTAAATTGGGGCTTAGAATCATTGAAATGGAAATTGCTATTGAAACCTTTAGAAAATATTCGATTTGCAAAAGCAATTCAATCCGTATTTGCAGGATGCAGCATCACCATGATTACGCCAAATCGTACAGGTGAATTTGGAGGTCGAATTTTATTTGTAAAAGCCGAAAATCGAATAAAAGCAATATCTACAAATATTTTAGGCAGCATCAGTCAAATGATCATTACATCAATTGTAGGATGTGTTGGTTTATTCTATTTGATATACTTTTCAAACTTAGATTCAAAGCTGATTTTATTGCCATGGATTTTCAACAATGTCAATATTTATTTATCGTTTGGTGTATCCATAATATTGGCACTGCTATATTTTAAAACCAATTTTTTTATTTCGTTTATTTCAAAATTTAAGTTCCTCCATAAAGTTGTACAACACATAAAAATTGTAGAGCAATTCAATTTTTATGAATTGTTAATCATTTTGTTTTGTTCGTTCTTTAGATTTTTAGTTTTTATATTGCAATACATCATCATTATGTATGTCATGCATGTGGAGATGGAAAGTTCAATTGCATTTTGGTTGATTGGTGTTTTTTATTTGATGATGGCGATAATTCCAACCATTGGATTTACCGAACTGCCCATTAGATCAGCTTTGGGCATTTCAATATTTGGCATATTATCTACAAATATATTGGGCATTCAAGTGGCATGTTTTGCCATTTGGATAATCAATTTGGTAATACCGGCAACAATAGGGAGTGTTTTTTTGTTAATAAAAAAAAATGTTCAATAGGTTCAATTCGTTCAATGAGTTCAAAAGGTTCAATGCACCGAACAGCGAACACCAAACACCAAACACCAAACAACAAACCACAAACATTTATAACTATGAAATGGCTTACTATTTTTTTTATCAGTTGGATTTTAATGGGTGCTACAACACATCAACACAAAGGTGATTTCTGTGGCATTTCTAATACTTCTTTTAAAAATGGCGAAACCGTCAAGATGACGGTTTATTATAGTACAATGGGAGCATATATTGGTGCTGGCGATGCCACTTTTACAACAACCTTAGAACGTTTTAATGGCAAAGCTGTTTATCATGCTGTAGGCGTTGGAAATACCTATCCATTCTTCGATAATTTTTATAAAGTACGCGATAGATATGAAAGCTATATCGATACCAATACATTGCTACCAGTGAAATTTATAAGAAATGTAGATGAAGGCGGTTTTAAAATCTATAACAATGTTACGTTTAATCAAACTACAAATACAGCGGTAAGTACAAACGGGGTTTTTAAAATTACAGATTGCATGCAAGATGTGGTAAGTGCTATGTATTATGCCCGCAACATCAATTTTGAGAAATTAAAACCAGGCGACAAAATTCCATTTGATATGTTTTTAGATGACGAAGTGCATCATTTATATTTACGCTATATGGGTAAAGAAAAAATCAAAACACAATATGGTAAATTCAGAGCCATAAAATTCAAACCACTATTAATTAAAGGCACCATGTTTAAAGGCGGCGAAGGCATGACCGCTTGGGTAAGCGACGACCCAAATCATTTACTGTTAAGGGTTGAAAGTCCAATTGTTGTGGGAAGCATTAAAGTTGATATGATGGGCTATAAAAATCTTCGTTATCCTTTAACCGCTTTAATGGGACTTTAGATTACATCTAGATTGAAATAATCTTTAGCCCTGATGCCTTTTTTCTGTTTTCCACGAATTTTAATTTTTTATTTTGGGTGACCCATTTCGAAAAACAGAAATTGAAAGTTTTGTTTTGAAAATTACTTGCGAATTATTTATTTGAGGTGGTTAATTGTTTGGAAACTTAGCTTATTTACGATATTGCAATATTACGTGTACCCAACTCAAATAGCCAAATATTTTCACTAAAGTTTATTCATCAAAATCTACTCATTTCGAGATTCTCTTTTGGTGTTTATTTGCTACGTTATTATGAGTTTTATTGGTTTAATGGTTTGAGGCTGATTGATATATTAACCTGTTTTTCGCGATTTTTTAATTTTTTCAAGAAAATCCTATGAAACTCAATGTAGGCTTGATTTATTTTTTTTATTTTGGGTGAGCTAGTTCGGAAAAAAAGGGTTGAGAAATCTGGGTTTAAATAATATTCAAATTGAAATAATCTTTTGCCCTGATGCCTTTTTCCGTTACTTGTAAATTGCAGCATTCTATTTTTGGATCATGCTGAAAAAACAATACATAATCATTTTCAACCGCCTCTGTTAAGAAAGATTTTTTCTCATTTAAAGTAGTTAACGGAAACATATCGTATGCCATTACAAATGGGATTGGAATATGTGCAGCAGATGGCAATAAATCTGCCATGAATACAATCTGCTTTCCTTTGTATTCAATTTGTGGTAACATCATCGCTTCTGTATGTCCAAAAACTTGTCTGATTTTTATACCACTTGAAAATGCATCCGAATTTCCGTCGATAAATTTCAATTGTCCGCTCTCTTGTATGGGTAAAATATTGTCTTTTAAAAATGAAGCTTTTTCTCTGTCGTTAGGCATTGTAGCGGTATTCCAATGTTGTTGATTGCTCCAATACGTTGCATTTTTAAAAGCAGGAATTAACTTATCACTTTCACGTTTTATACTTCCCCCACAATGATCAAAATGAAGATGGGTTAAAATCACATCGGTAATATCATCTACACTAAATCCTTTTTTTGAAAGAGAAGATTCTAATGAATCCTCACCATGCAAATAATAATGACTGAAAAATTTATCATCTTGTTTGTTGCCAATTCCAGTGTCGATAAGCATTAACCTATTTCCATCTTCGATTAACAGTGAACGCATTGCCCAATTACACATGTTGTTGTCATCCGCTGGGTTTAATTTGTTCCACATCGATTTAGGCACAACGCCAAACATCGCACCGCCATCCAATTTAAAATATCCAGTATTTATAGTGTGTAGTTGCATATTAATGAGATAAAGATTTTTGTTTTTTAAACGCTAAAAATATCAATAGTAAACCCAAAATAAAAAACGAAATTAAAGTTAAAACAGAATTTCTTTGAGAGCCCGTAATTTCAGTAATCCATGCGAAACTAAACATGCCAATTACAATGGCAATTTTTTCTGTAACATCATAAAAGCTGAAAAACGAAGCGGTATCTTTTGTTTCGGGCATTAGTTTGCTGTAAGTGCTTCTGCTCAAACTTTGTGTGCCGCCCATTACAAAACCTACTGCCAATGCTAAAAGATAAAATTCGTTGATGCCTCCAACAGGCAATAAATAACCGGCGATACAAAGTAATATCCAAATGAAAATGCAAATCATTAATGTTCTAAAATTTCCAATTTTTTCTGAGATTTTAGAAATCAAATATGCCCCTGGGATGGCAATCAATTGAATAATTAAAATGGCAACGATTAAGTTTGTGGTTGGTATTTGCAATTCACTGCTGCCATACAATGTAGCGGCTAAAAATATCGTTTGCAAACCCATGTTGTAAAAAAAGAAGCTGTATAAAAATCTTTTTAAAACGGGCATCAACAATACTTGTTGCCATACTTTTTTAAGTTCTGTAAAGCCGCCAACGAAAACATTTTTATGCATATTTTTTTCTGATGGCGTTCCATTTGGTAATCTTCTTAATGAATACTGTGCAAATCCCCACCACCAAATCCCCACCATTAAAAAAGAAATTTGCGAAGCTTTACCAGTTGTGATTCCAAAAGTATCTGGCATCAAAACCAAAACAAAACAAATCAATTGCAAAATCACGCTGCCAATATATCCCATCACAAAACCTCTTGCGCTTAATTTATCTCTGTCTTCGGGCGCTGCTATTTCTGGCAAATACGAATTATAAAAAACCCAAGAGCCCCAAAAGCCAATACAGGCCATAACCATACACAATAACCCATAAAATAAGTTGCTGCCATCAAAAAAATAAAGTGCACTACATGAGATGCTTCCCATGGTACAAAAGAAAAATAAAAACTGTTTTTTGTTTCCTTTGAAATCGGCAATGGATGATAAAATTGGACTTAAAAATGCAACGACAATAAAAGCGATACCTAACGCGTAATTGTACAAGGAAGTATTGATGAATGTTCTTCCAAATATGGTAACATGATTATCGTCTTTGGTGCTTGTTACGGCTGCATAATAAGCCGGAAAAATGGTAGAGGTAATCACCAGATTGTATACAGAGTTGGCCCAATCATACATTGCCCAACCATTTAACACCCTTTTTGAAGCAGTTTGCATAAAAAAAATTAAGTGATGAAGTTACGTGTAAAGCAAATATATGGTTTCATTTTTCAACTTAGAATCTATAGAAACAATAAAAAATGGTTGAAACCATTATATACCATAACCCACGGTTTAAACCGTGGGTTAAATAAACAAATATTATACATACGATTCTATACCCCAAGATTTTAATCCGTGGGTTATAATGATATTATTTTTCTATTTTTACCACCTAAAATAAATAACCATGAGCAAAGCTTCATTAGATAACAAAAAAATTGCCACTAGAATGATACATGCGGGGGCAGAACCCGATCCATCAACAGGTGCAATCATGACACCAATATTTCAAACGTCAACATATGTACAAGCAGCTCCTGGACAACATAAAGGGTATGAGTATGCGCGTTCGCAAAACCCAACCCGCGCTGCATTAGAAACTGCGTTGGCTGTAATTGAGAACGGTAAATTCGGATTGGCATTTAGTAGTGGTGTGGCGGCTACAGATACAGTTATCAAACTGCTCGTGCCGGGCGATGAAGTGATTGCGGCAAATGACATGTATGGTGGAACGTACCGTTTATTTACAAAAGTGTACGAAAAATTTGGCATCAAATTTATTTATGTGGATACCACCAATCCAGAAAATGTAACAAAAGCATTGACGGAAAAATCAAAATTGATTTGGATTGAAACACCAACCAATCCATTGATGAACATTACAGATATTGAAGCCATTGCAGCAATCTCAAAAAAAGCAGGAACGATTTTATGTGTAGACAATACGTTTGCATCTCCATATTTACAAAACCCTTTAGACCTTGGCGCTGATATTGTAATGCATTCCTCTACAAAATATTTGGGTGGACATAGTGATGTAATTCAAGGTGCGTTAATCATGAACGATGAAGGTTTAAAAGACCAATTGTACTTTATACAAAAAAGTTGTGGCGCGGTTCCCGGACCTTTTGATTGTTTCTTGGTACTTAGAGGAATTAAAACCTTACATGTGCGTATGAAAGCACATTGCGAAAACGGTATTGTAATTGCAAATTATTTGCGCAATCATCCAAAAGTTGAAAAGGTTTTCTGGTGTGGATTTGAAGATCATCATAATCACGAAATTGCTAAAAAACAAATGCGCGGTTTTGGTGGCATGTTGAGTTTTACTTTGAAAGACAGTTCAATCGAAGCAGCTACAAAAGTGTTGTCGAGCACAAAATTATTTTCACTTGCCGAAAGTTTGGGCGGTGTAGAATCGCTTATCAATCACCCTGCAAGCATGACGCACGCAAGCATTCCAAGAGAAGAAAGAATTAAAAATGGCTTGACAGATGGATTGATTAGATTAAGCATTGGTATTGAAGATGCAGAAGATTTGGTAGAAGATTTGAAACAAGCCATTGGATAATTGATTGAAAATTAGACACAAAAAAACAAAGGTTGATTTTAATGATCAACCTTTTTTAATATAAAATGATTGACGGTGAATAACGTTGAATTAAAAGCATTTTTAGATTTTAAGGTTGAACAATACAATCGAATTGATTTTATTGAGCCCGACCCTATTGCGATTCCGCATCGATATTCATTAAAAGAAGATATTGAAATAGCTGGATTTTTGGTATCCACGTTTGCTTGGGGAAATAGAAAAGCAATTGTAAGCAATGGACACAAATTAATGGACTTGCTTGGAAATGCACCATTTGATTTTGTAATGAATCACAAAGTTTCTGATTTAAAAAAATTGGAAAGTTTTGTGCATCGAACGTTTAATTCAACCGATTTGATTTTTTTTATAAAGAGCTTAAAAAATATATATATAAAGCATGGTGGCATAGAACAAGTTTTCATTAAAAATGCAAATGAAGATTCATTGCAACCAGCCATTCATGAATTTAAAAAAGTATTTTTTGAAATACCCCATTTGGAAAGAACAAGCAAACATGTATCAGATCCGTTTAAAGGTTCGGCTGCAAAAAAAATAAACATGTACCTCAGGTGGATGATACGCAAAGACAATACTGGCGTAGATTTTGGAATATGGAAAAGCATTTCGCCAAATGTGCTTTCTTGTCCTTTAGATGTACACTCTGGAAACGTAGCCCGAAAATTGGGATTACTAGATAGAACTCAAAATGACCATAAAGCCGTATTGGAACTTGATGAATCCTTGCGAAAATTAGATAAGAACGATCCCGTAAAATATGATTTTGCTTTATTTGGTTTGGGGGTTTTTGAAGGTTTTTAAAATTTGATGTATGATTTCAATTTGTTGAAAAATGATTTCTATCTTTTTAAATAAAATCAAGTTCAAAATGGTTTAAATTACATTTGATGTACGTTTTATAAAATCATCTTTCTTTACTGATAATTTTAAAAATCATTTTATGCAAATTCAAACAACAAATGCAAATGAAATTTCTTTGGAAAAGATTTTTTCTTGTACAGATATTGATATGCTTAATGACCCAGAGATTTTTAATCAATTTGCTGCCTTCATCAATAAATTAATCCTTACCAATTTTGAAACCCTAATACAATTGCTTTATCGAATTGATGTAAGTGAAATGAAAATAAAAGCGATGCTGAAAGAAAGCCCTAAAGAAGATGCTGGGCATTTAATTGCGCACCTCATTATAGAAAGACAACTTCAAAAACTGAAATACAAAATGGCGCATGCTGAAAATGATACAGAAATTGCGGAAGATGAAAAGTGGTAATGCTTTTAGTAGATGCGTTGATTTTTATGATAAATAAACTTCAGTATCAGTTTTATACTACTCCAAAACTTTTATTGTATAATTTTACTTTTTTAGAAGTTTAATTTATGCCATTCAAACTTGTTTCAGAATATACGCCTTCGGGTGATCAGCCACAAGCCATCGAACAATTAACGCAAGGTTTATTAGATGGCGAACCGTTTCAAACCTTATTGGGTGTAACGGGTAGTGGAAAAACGTTTACCATGGCAAACGTTATTCAAAATCTTCAACGCCCTACGCTCGTTCTTACACATAACAAAACCTTAGTGGCTCAGCTTTACGGTGAATTCAAACAATTTTTTCCTGATAATGCTGTTGGATATTTTGTTTCTTATTACGATTATTATCAGCCAGAGGCATACATGCCCGTTACCAATACCTACATCGAAAAAGATTTGAGCATCAATGAAGAGCTGGATAAATTAAGATTGCAAGCAACGGCTCAATTACTAAGCGGCAGAAGAGATATTGTAATTGTAGCGAGTGTGAGCTGCATTTATGGTATGGGAAATCCTACGGAATACGAAAATGGAATTATTCGCATTCATACCGGACAAGTTTTATCGCGTCAAGGATTTTTACATGCCTTGGTGAATTCATTATATCATCGAAGTCAGGGTGATTTTGAGCGTGGCTCTTTTAGGGTTAACGGCGATACCATCGACATCAATTTACCGTATGTAGATTTTGGATACCGCATTTGTTTTTTTGGCGATGAAATTGAATCTATAGAAACGCTGGAACTCAGCTCTGGCAAAAGGATTGGCGCTGTTGAAAATGCAGCCATCTTTCCAGCAAATCTTTATCTCGCTCCGAAAGACATGCTCGCTCAGGTGATCAGCGATATTCAAGATGAAGCGGCAGCACAAGTACAGTATTTTAAAAATGTAGGAAAACACATTGAAGCACAACGTATTGGCGAACGTGTGGAATATGATCTTGAAATGATTCGCGAACTCGGCTACTGCACAGGCATTGAAAATTATTCTCGATTTTTTGATAGAAGAAAACCCGGAGATAGGCCATTCTGTTTGTTGGATTATTTTCCAAGTGATTTTTTAACCATCATAGATGAAAGTCATCAAACCATTCCTCAAATTAGTGGCATGTATGGCGGCGATAGAAGTAGAAAATTGAACCTTGTAGATTATGGATTTCGTTTGCCATCGGCAATGGATAATCGCCCACAAAATTTCAATGAATTTGAAAACATCATCAACCAAACTGTTTTCGTTTCAGCAACACCTGGAGAATATGAATTGCAAAAATGTGGTGGTGTAGTTGTAGAGCAAGTAGTAAGGCCAACGGGATTACTAGACCCGCCAATTGAAGTGCGTCCTACTTTAAACCAAATAGATGATTTGTTGGATGAAATAGACAATCGAATACAAAGTGGAGATCGTGTATTGGTAACGACCTTGACTAAACGCATGGCCGAAGAGATGAATAAATATTTGGGGCGTATAAATATAAAATCGAAATATATTCATAGTGATGTTGATACTTTAGAAAGGGTGGAAATATTACGTGAATTGCGATTAGGCACCATCGACGTATTGGTGGGTGTAAATTTATTAAGAGAAGGTTTGGATTTGCCAGAAGTGTCGTTAGTAGCCATTATGGATGCTGATAAAGAAGGGTTTTTAAGGAATGAAAGAAGTTTAACGCAAACAGCTGGAAGAGCCGCAAGAAATGCAAATGGGTTGGTTATTTTTTATGGAGATAAAATTACCATGAGCATGCAAAAAACCATGGATGAAACGTTGAGAAGAAGAGAAAAGCAGATTGCGTATAACATCAAACACAACATTACCCCAACGACCATTAAAAAATCAATTGATCAAGTTATTGCCCAAGGAAGCGTTTTGGATGTAAAAGGATACGACCCATCAAATCCTTATGCTACGCAAGATGATACACAACCATTACCCGTAGCCGCAGAAGAACAAACAGAATACCAAACCATTCCTCAATTAGAAAAAGCCATTGGTAAAATTAAAAAGGAAATGGACAAAGCCGCTAAGGATCTCGATTTCATGGAAGCAGCTAGATTAAGGGATATTATGTTTGATATGAAAAATAAGTTGGAGAAGATGAATGGGGAGGGGAAGTAAAACGTGAAAATGGTGAATATAGAGAAATTAAAACTGTTGTTTTCTAAAACTAGAAGCCGACTTTAATTGATAGGATTTTCTCATGAAATCATTTTTCATAATTCCATTTACAGTTGCAAAAAAGTAATATAAATAGAGTAAATACTCCCAATATTGAACCTTAAAGTTTTGCAGTAAATGTTTACGGTAAAGAGATTTACTTCTTTTTTATTGAATTCAAATGCTTGATATCTTCTAAATCTTTAGGACGGGAATTTGCAGCTTTGTCTTGAAGAAGTTCGTCTATTCCTATGAAATACATTTCTATTTCATTGATGATAGTTGTTTCTTTTTTTTCGTATGCTGATTTGAATTTACCACTATCCTTTAATTTCGGCAAGAAGTCAAGTGTAAATTTTTCAAGTACAAATTTAAAATAAGATTTATGTGGATTCGGTGATTTCTCTGCGAAGAATTCCTTTACATCCTGGCCTAGTTCTGCTAGTGCTTTTAAAAGTTTAAAGTAATTATCATAAGTAGGATTGTACCAAATATCAAGATCAAATTTATCAGATGGAGACCCATCAGCATTTTGAGACCATCTAAAATATCCATGAAAAGCAACTGCTGTGCCACCAACAATTAAATACTGAACATCGTTTTTATTTAGGATTTGACAAACTCGGGTAATCTCGTTGGTTATATTCCTTTGCATATTTTTTTATGCTTTTTTCTCTTTGACCTTACTTAACAAACGGAGGAATGCTGACATTTCAGCTTCAGCTTTTTTTTGGGCATTAGCATTACTCTTTGATTTAGTTGAGTTTTGCTTCATGCTTTTAAAATTGCTATATTTTATTAAAGTTGACATATGGTTAAAATTAAGATTTTTTTAATTACACTCAAAATTTCACATTCCTTAAAATAATCGCAATTGATTGATAAATTTTACGCCCTCCAAAAAGTCCGACTTCTGGTAATCAACTCCTTGTCAATTTATTATAATCCTCAATAGACATATACTCCAGAATATCTCCCGGCTGACAATTCAAAACTTCACAAATCGCTTCCAAAGTAGAAAAACGAATTGCTTTGGCTTTTCCGCTTTTCAAAATACTTACATTGGAAATGGTAATGCCTAAACGTTCACTTAGTTCCGTCAGCGACATTTTTCTTCTGGCAAGCATCACATCTAAATTTACTACTATTGGCATACGTTATATGGTTAATTTTTGTTCCTGATCTATTTGCAATCCACGTTTGTAAATCACCATCAGGTTGCCTAATATAATGGCAATATAAAACTCGGCGT